>CAJJZM010000100.1:0-7294 GCA_905197595.1 uncultured Collinsella sp. | reverse complement strand
GGGGGGGGGGGGGGGGGGGGGGGGGGGTGGTCGTTGTCCCGCCGCGCCCTTTCTTGCGTTTCGGCTCCGGTGCGCCTGGTGGGGATATTCGTTTGCGTCCTGTGCGTGTGCCTGACACAAAGCCCGCTGTACCTCATGTTGATGGCGGCCATTGCGCTGGTGCTCGTTGCCGTGCGTCCCGTACGCGGGCTGCGCGCGACCTTTGTGGCGCTTGGCGCCGCGGGGCTCGCAGTGGTTTTGGCGCTGCCTGCCCTGCTGCTGGGTGCTTCCGCTACGGGCGCCATGCTCAAGATTGCGCTCAAGACCTTCATTAATGTGTCGCTGGTGCTGGGCGTTTCGTGGACCCTCACGTGGAGCCGCATGTCGGCGGCGCTCAAGATGCTGCATCTACCCGACGAAGTTATCTTTACGTTTGATATGGCGCTCAAGCACATCGAGGTGCTGGGTCGTACGGCGCACGATCTGTGCGAATCGGTCATGCTGCGCAGCGTTGGCCGTGCGCCCGAGGGATTTTCGCGTACCGATTCGATCGCGGGTATCATGGGCATGACCTTTATCAAGGCGATGAAATGCAGCCGCGCGATGGACGAGGCTATGCTTTGCCGCGGCTTTGCCGGTGCGTATCCGGCTCCACCGCGCGCCAGGTTTGGCTGGCGCGATGCGGCCTATGCGGCCGGCGTGGCGCTGCTGACAGTGTTGTGCGCCGTGCTGTAGGCGCTGCTGGTTCCGACTGGGGATGCAAATGGGGAAGGGCGACGTTTTGACGATCGATATGAATAGTGCGGCGGGCACGAACGGTGTGGGCGGCGCCGAGGTCGTTCCGCTCATCGAGCTGCGCGACGTGGTGTTCTCCTATGCGGGGCATACGGTTGTCGATGGCGTGTCGCTGCAGGTCGATCGTGGTGAACTCGTTGCCCTGCTCGGTCCCAACGGCTGCGGCAAGACGACGATTATGCGTCTTATTAACGGCCTTGAACTCGCGGACGCAGGGGCATACCTGTTTGACGGGCACGTGGTCGATGCGGCGTATCTGAAGGATTCTGCTGCTGCTCAGAAGTTCCACCAGCGCGTGGGCTTCGTATTCCAAAACGCCGACGCCCAGCTGTTCTGCGCTACGGTGGGCGAGGAAGTTGCTTTTGGTCCCGCGCAGATGGGGCTGCCGGCAGACGAGCTCGAGCGCCGCGTGCGCGATGCCATGGAGCTGTTCCAGGTTGCCGATCTGGTCGATGCCTCGCCCTATCAGCTTTCGGGCGGGCAAAAGAAGCGCGTGGCGCTGGCTGCCGTCGTGTCGATGAACCCCGATATCCTGGTGCTCGACGAGCCTACCAACGGACTTGACGAGGACTCGTGCGACATCGTGGTCAACTTTCTACTGGCCTATGTTGCTGCCGGTAAGACGGTCTTGATGAGCACGCACCATCAGGATTTGGTACGACGCCTGGGTGCCCGCGCCATCTATATCGATCGATATCACCATGTGGTCGAGGCGCCGGTGTCTTCGTATGGAACCGAGAGCGGCGCTGCGGAATAGTTGCTGCGTAGAGCGTGCGTAGCGGCCCGCGCGGCGTTGCCGTGATGGTATAGTTATCCAGGTTTTTATGGGGGTGGCTATGCCAAGCTGGAACATTCATATCGCTCAGACGGAGCGTTTGCTGGAGTGCACCGGCGCGCTTGCCAATAGCGTGCGCGACCGCAATGCCTTTTTGTTTGGCTGCGTGGTTCCGGATATCTTCGTGGGCTATATGGTCCCTGGTATCGCTGATCCCATTCCGTATCGCATTACGCACTTTGCAAACCCCGAGCCTATCCCTAAGCCGCGCGAGCACGAGTTCTGGAATACCTATGTGGCGCCGCTGCTCAAAGGGGCGTCTGTTGGTACGCCGGCTGCCGCGACCTCGATCGCCGAGGAGCGCGAGCGACTCAATCGGGTGCATTATCCCCAACGCTACAAGGACGCCGAGCCGGTTGCTGGTCCCGGTGCTAGCGAGCTTTCGCTCGCGCCCGGTGACGTGGCGCAGTCGCTGCTCGATTTGACGCTGGGCGTCTGGTCGCATCTGGTGGCGGATACCGTATGGAATACGCGCGTGAATCAGTACCTGGAGGCGCACGGCGGCAAGCCGTGCGAGGAATTCCGCATTAAAAAGCAAGGCGACTTTGACTGGTTTGGCAAGACGCTGGGCATCGTTTCCATTCCGCGTGCAACCGATCGCCTCTATACCGCTGCGACGCGTTTTGGGCAGTATCCCATCCATAAAGAATATGTGCTCAAGACTATCGGCGTCATGCACGAGATTGTACGCGAAAACCCCGGCGAGCCCGATCATCCGCCGTATCGCCTGCTAACCGAGGAGTTTTTCGATGCAACGTTTACCGAGGTCATCGAGCTGACCGAGGCGGGATTTGCGGCTCGCGTTGCTGCTTCTGACGTTCCCGCAGTCCCCCTGATCGCTAGCTGCTAGCCGGCCGGCTTAACGGTGAACAGTTCATTCCAATTGACCAACGGCTCCCGTCGCAGGGCGTCTTCGGTGGTGCGCTCGGCATCGGAGAGGCTTGCGACTGAACACAAATCGATGATGCGGCATACGAAGAAGGTCTAAAAAGGGCCCGGAAGGCAAAGCCTTCCGGGCCCTTTTGCAATGCAAGCGTGCTTGCAAGTGCGATTTAGCGCACCTGAGCGACGTAAGCGACGTTGGTCGAGGAGACCTTGTCCTCGAGCTGAACACTCATGCGGGGATCGCCGGCGGTAGCGACGGTCAGATCGCCGGCCTCGACGTAGCCGAGCTCCTTAGCGGTCTCGATCGCCTTGACGATCGTGCCGTTGACGGTGCCCTGGGTAATCTCGGCCTGGTGCGGGATAACGCCCCAGTACATGATCATCTGCTGGACGGCCCACTCGTGGCGGGAGAACGCGCAGATCGGCATGTTGGGGCGGAAGTGCGAGATCAGGCGAGCGGTACGACCGGTGGTCGTCGGCACGGTGATGCACTTGGCGCCAACGGTGGTGGCCATGTTCACAGCGGACATACCCACAACGTTGTTGACAACGCGGGTGCCGTGAGCATCGGCCGGAACCTCGAGTGGAGCGTGGGCCGGGAGGTACTTCTCGGTCTCGAGAGCAATGCTGGCCTGCATCTTAACGGCCTCGACCGGGTACTTACCGGCAGCGGACTCGCCAGAGAGCATAACGGCGTCGGTGCCGTCGTAGATGGCGTTAGCAACGTCGGCAACCTCGGCGCGCGTCGGGCGCGGGTTCTGCTGCATGGAGTCGAGCATCTGCGTAGCGGTGATAACGGGCTTGTAGGCCGCGTTGCACTTGGCGATGATCTCCTTCTGGATGTGCGGAACAAGCTCGGGCTTGATCTCGATGCCCAGGTCGCCACGGGCGACCATGATGCCGTCGGAAGCCTCGAGGATCTCGTCGAAGTTCTCGACGCCCAGGGCACACTCGATCTTCGGGAAGATCGTCACGTGCTCGCCACCGTTCTCGCGGCAAAGCTTGCGGATGCCGCGGACGGACTCGCCATCACGGATGAAGGAAGCGGCGATGTAGTCGATGTTCTCGGTCAGGCCAAAGAGGATGTCCTGACGATCGCGCTCGGTGATAGCGGGCAGCGAGATGTTGACGTTGGGCATGTTGACGCCCTTGCGCTCGCCGATCAGGCCGTCGTTCTTAACGACGCAGGTCATGTCCTGGCCACTGACGGACTCGACCTCGAGGGCAACCAGGCCGTCATCGATCAGGATGAGGGAGCCCTTCTCGACCTCGGAGGGCAGAGCCAGGTAGTCGAGGGAGATGTGCTCAGCGGTGCCGTGGAAATCCTCGGACGTGGGCTGAGCGGTGACGACGATCTTGTCGCCGGTCTTGACGGCAACCTTCTTGCCGTCGACCAGAAGGCCGGTGCGGACCTCGGGGCCCTTGGTGTCGAGCAGGATGCCGACGGGCAGACCGAGCTCCTTGGAAATACGACGGACGCGCTCGATGCGACCGTGGTGCTCGTCGTAGGAGCCGTGCGAGAAGTTAAAACGGGCGACGTTCATGCCCGCCTTGATCATCTCGCGGATGGTCTCGTCGCTATCGCAGGCGGGACCCATGGTGCATACAATCTTAGTGCGCTTGTACATTCAGACCTCCATCTGACATCGTCTTGCGCTGATAGATAAACCATAAGAAATAAAATCGAGTTGATTATAACGAAATACCGACCGAATACCCCAAAAAAACGACCGTATGCCGATTAAGAAGTTCATTTTTTGCGGGAAAAACGGTATATGAAAAATCTTTACCAACCGCTCTAACCGCTGTTATCTGGGCGATATTTCAGTTTGACGAAGTGCCGAAGAAAAAACGTTTTACCAACATTGAGCATCACACGGTCTGCACCGTTGCACTCGAGCCGTGTTTCCAATTGGAATGTTTTGGCTAGACGCGCCGCTTTGGGGTACCATAGCTCCACTATCAACTGCCGCTCAGCACGGCAGCCTTGATGAGCCCTTGCCCTTCTCCTGGGAATTATGATCGGGCATCAATCTGCTGAGTGGCCCGAATCCCAGGAGGGGACTCTATATGCAAAAGGAATACCTGTCCGCCGCGGCGGAGGTACTCAGCGACCAGGGTGTCGATGAGAACCTCGGCCTGAGCAACGACGAGGCGTCGTCGCGCCTTGCCAAGACAGGCCCTAACAAGCTCGAGGAAGCCGAGAAGACCCCGTTGTGGAAGCGCTTCTTTGAGCAGATGGCCGACCCCATGGTCATCATGCTGATCGTTGCCGCCGTTATCAGCGCGCTCACGGGCATGGTCAAGGGCGAGCCCGACTTTGCCGACGTCGCCATTATCATGTTCGTCGTTATCATCAACTCGGTGCTGGGCGTGGTCCAGGAAGCCAAGAGCGAGGAGGCCCTCGAGGCCCTGCAGGAGATGAGCGCGGCGCAGTCCAAGGTGCTGCGCGACGGCAAACTCGTGCACCTGCCGAGCGCCGAGCTCGTTCCCGGCGATGTAATCATGCTCGAGGCGGGCGACTCCGTCCCGGCCGACTGCCGCGTGCTCGAGAGCGCCACGATGAAGATCGAGGAGGCCGCACTCACCGGCGAGTCCGTGCCCGTAGAGAAGCACGCCAACGTGATCGAGCTTGCCGCGGGCACCGACGACGTGCCGCTCGGCGACCGCAAGAACATGTGCTACATGGGCTCCACCGTGGTGTACGGCCGCGGTCGCGCCGTCGTGGTCGGCACCGGCATGAACACCGAGATGGGCAAGATTGCCGGCGCCCTGGCCGAGGCCAAGGAAGAGCTCACGCCGCTGCAGGTGAAGCTCGCCGAGCTCAGCCGCATCCTCACCATCATGGTTATCGTCATCTGCGTCGTGATCTTTGGTGTCGACATCGTCCGCCACGGCGTGGGCAACGTCCTTACCGACCCAACTGCCCTGCTCGACACCTTTATGGTCGCCGTCTCGCTCGCCGTCGCCGCCATCCCCGAGGGCTTGGTCGCCGTCGTGACTATCGTCCTTTCGCTCGGCGTGACCAAGATGGCCAAGCGCCAGGCGATTATCCGCAAGCTTTCTGCTGTCGAGACACTCGGCTGCACGCAGACCATCTGCTCGGACAAGACCGGCACGCTTACCCAGAACAAGATGACCGTCGTCAAGCACGAGCTCGCCGCGCCCCAGGAAAAGTTCCTGGCCGGTATGGCCCTGTGCTCCGATGCCCAGTGGGACGAGGAGCTGGGCGAGGCCGTGGGCGAGCCGACTGAGTGCGCGCTCGTCAACGATGCCGGCAAGGCGGGGCTCACCGGCCTGACCGCCGAGCATCCGCGTGTGGGCGAGGCCCCGTTCGACTCCGGCCGTAAGATGATGTCCGTGGTCGTCGAGACCCTGGACGGCGAGTATGAGCAGTACACCAAGGGCGCGCCCGATGTGGTGATCGGCCTGTGCACCCATATCTACGACGGCGACAAGGTCGTCCCCCTGACCGAGGAGCGTCGTGCCGAGCTCGTGGCCGCCAACAAGGCCATGGCCGACGAGGCCCTGCGCGTGCTGGCGCTGGCAAGCCGCACCTACACCGAGGTCCCGGCCGACTGCAGCCCCGCCGCGCTCGAGCATGACCTGGTCTTCTGCGGGCTGTCCGGCATGATTGACCCGGTCCGTCCCGAGGTCGCTGACGCTATCCGCGAGGCCCACGACGCCGGTATCCGCACCGTCATGATCACGGGCGACCACATCGACACCGCCGTGGCCATCGCCAAGCAGCTGGGCATCGTCACCGATCGCAGCCAGGCCATCACAGGCGCCGATCTCGACCGCATGAGCGACGAGGAGCTCGACGCGCACATCGAGGACTTTGGCGTGTACGCCCGCGTCCAGCCCGAGCACAAGACCCGCATCGTCGAGGCGTGGAAGTCGCGCGACCAGATTGTCGCCATGACGGGCGACGGCGTCAACGACGCCCCGTCCATCAAGCGCGCCGACATTGGCGTGGGCATGGGCATCACCGGCACCGACGTCACCAAGAACGTCGCCGACATGGTGCTCGCCGACGACAACTTCGCCACTATCATCGGCGCCTGCGAAGAGGGTCGCCGCATCTACGACAACATCCGCAAGGTCATCCAGTTCCTGCTTTCGGCCAACCTTGCCGAGGTGTTCTCGGTGTTTATCGCCACGCTCATCGGCTTTACCATCTTCCAGCCGGTGCAGCTGCTGTGGGTGAACCTGGTTACCGACTGCTTCCCCGCGCTCGCGTTGGGCATGGAGGATGCCGAGGGCAACATCATGAAGCGCAAGCCGCGCAACGCCAAGGACGGTGTCTTTGCCGGACATATGGGTCTGGACTGCGTGGTCCAGGGCCTAATCATCACCGTGCTGGTGCTGGCGAGCTTCTTTGTGGGCGTGTACTTTGACATGGGCTACATCCACATCGCCGATATGATCGCCGGCACCGCCGACGAGGAAGGCGTGATGATGGCGTTCATCACGCTCAACATGGTCGAAATTTTCCACTGCTTCAATATGCGCAGCCGTCGCACGTCGCTGTTTAAGATGAAGAAGCAGAACAAGTGGCTGTGGGCCTCTGCCGCGCTGGCGCTGGTGCTGACGGTGATCGTAACCGTGCAGCCGACGCTTGCCGAGATGTTCTTTGGCCCCGTGACGCTCGAGCTCAAGGGCGTTGTCGCTGCCCTGGGTCTTGCCTTCCTGATCATTCCGCTGATGGAGATCTACAAGGCGATCATGCGCGCGGTCGAGAAGGAGTAAGTTAACCTGTCCGGGCCCGCCCCTGCGTGTTTTCTTCTTCGCTGGTCC
>CAJJZM010000099.1:0-7356 GCA_905197595.1 uncultured Collinsella sp. | reverse complement strand
ACCACGGCATCGCGAAGGGCAACCCCAACGAGGTCTACCTGCGTTACCCGCGCTCGCCCCTCGTCGACCAGTCGGGCGACGCCGGCTTTACCCGCACGCCGAGCGATGATGCGTGCGCCTACACCTGGGATCTCGCGCTCACCAAGCGCGGCAGCGACGGCGACAAGCCGCTTGCCGGGGCGGTCCTGAGCATCGCCGACGACCGCGGTCGCACGCTGGCGGCCGACGGCACGTGGGATGCGCAAGGCAAGGCCACCGTCACCACCGGCGAGGACGGCCGCGTGACCGTCTCGGGCGTGGACTCGGGCAAGCTGGAGGTCCGCGAGCTCAAGGCGCCCAAGGGCTACACCGCCTTTGAGGGCACGCGCTCCGTGACGGTCAAGGCCGAGGGCCTGGACGTCGACCAGGTGGCCGCCGCCAAGCCCAAGCTCACCATCACGGCCGAGTCGCCCCTGCGCGCCGACAGCGCTGACGGGTCGACGGGCAGCCTGGAGGCGTCGCTCATCAACACGCCCACCGGCACACCCCCTAGCATTACCACCGGAGGCTTTATGCCCTCGACTGGCGATATGGCAATGTACGCCGCGGCCGCCGCAGCGGTCGCCGGAGCCGCGCTCATCGTGGTCGCGCTCCTGGTCAAGCGGGGAGGTGGCAGCCATAAAGAGTAGCTGGCAGCCCCACAGAGAGCGGGGCGAGACGTAGCGAAGTAGATGCTAAGACACAGACAGATGATGACCGATCGAATGAGAACCAACCGGAAAACGGAGGAAAAGAAGATGAGCATGAACAAGAACATCGCACGCCTGGCAGTAACCGCTGGCCTCACAGCAGCGCTGAGCTTCGGTGGCGTCATGGCTCCGGTGACGATGGCGTTTGCAGCTGAGGGCGGCAGTGTCACAAACTATGTGCCGACGGCGACAACGATCGGCAACGTAACCATTACTGAGAGCACCTATGCCGACACCACGTTTAAGGGCATCCAGATTTTCAAGGCCACGGTGACACAGGATAAGGCTGATACGGATGGCGATGGCACCGCTGATGGAGATTGGAAAGCGGACGGCGATAAGACGCTGTCTGATATCGACTGGGCATCTGATGTCGTGAAGGAAGCTGTGACCGGGGAATTTGCCGGTGTTCCTGGTGCGCCTGGCGCAGATGCTGGAGCTCAGGCATGGGCCAAGTACATTAACGAAAACAAGGGCAGCAATGTTGGCAAGGACGCTCAGGTTGATGCCAACAGTACACTCGACAAGATCGCTAAGTCGCTTGAAAAACTGACGTGGAAAGACGCGAAGCAGGGCACCAAAGGGACCTTTGATGGAATTGACGCGGGCTACTGGCTCTTTGAGACAAAGTCGGTTGGTAAGACTGCTGGGGAAGATGGTAATGATGATGCTTACACCTCGCCGATCTTTACCATCGTCGGCGGCGCCGATGTAAATGCGGAGCCCAAGAAGGACGTCCCCAATGTCACCAAGGCCGTCAAGGACGACAAGGACGGCAAGTGGGTTACGGACGACAACAAAACTGTTTTCCAAGCTGCAAACAAGGCGGCTGACTCCGCTGCTGGTCAGCTGGTTGAGTATCAGCTTGCCGGTACTGTCGCGAGCAACATCAACACGTACATTAAGTACAGCTACACCTTCACGGACGAGCTTCCTCTCACGATGGCTCCAGAGCTTGGCAATGACAACAAGCCCGTTGTCGAGGTTAAAATTGGCGAGAGCACCGTTAGTTCCGATTCCTACACCGTGTCTTACAGTACGGATAGCGGCAAGAATACCCTGTCCGTCTCTTTCGATAATCTGAAAGAAGCCAAGGATTCCAACAACAACACTATTACCGTTAACGGCGATTCGAAGGTCTATGTGAATTACAAGGCCAAGCTTGATCCTGCGAAGATTTCGGCAGACATGCTCGGTAAAGCACAGGAGAACAAGGTCAAACTGACCTACTCCAACAACCCGCACACTACTGACACCGGCACCACGGTCGATCACTCCGCCTACGACTACTTCTACGGCATCGACGTTATCAAGGTCGGTAGCGATGCAGAAACTAAGCGTCTTGAGGGGGTCGAGTTCACGCTTCAAGAGAAAAACGGCGATACTGTTGAAGAGAAATATATCGACTCCAAGGGCGTGAAGCACGAGAAGACTGACAAGGTTACGCTCAAGACGGACAAGGACGGCAAGATCAACGTCATCGGTCTTGACGAGGGCACCTATATCCTCAAGGAGACCAAGCCTGCCCCCGGCTACAACAACTCTGCTGCCAAAGGTGTTACGTTTACCATTGCGCGTGGCACGCTTAAGCAAGACCGTTCTGATGTAATTCCTGAGGCGAATTCTGCCAATGTCACAGCCGCTGATGGCGTCGTGAAAGACAATACGGCCACCGCTTCTACCGGTAAGCTCAGCTTCACCATTGTCGACCAGAAGGGCTCCGGCCTCCCGCTCACCGGTCTCAACGGCGTGACCTTCACTTGGATCGCTGGTGGCGCGGTGCTGTGCATCGGCGTGGCGCACCTCATCCGCAGCCGTAAGCAGGCTGAGGAGTCCGAGCAGGAGTAACGCTCGCTCACCCATCCCTTTGGCAGGTGGGATGTGATGGCCATGAGACTTGCGGACACTTTTCTCGTCCATCGACGTTCTTGCTTTGCCATTCTCTTTTCGGGGCAGACTCCGCACTGGAGTCTGCCCCGTTCTTTTTGGGATAACGCAGCCAGCCTCCATCGTCCGATGCGGGCTCGTTCGTCATCGCGTTTCTTGACTCGTATGAGGTTCGGATTAAGGTCCGTAGGCGCACGCGCGGTGCGGACGGTAGAAGGCATTTGCGCCGCAACAAGCGCAAATAAGAATGCCCGGGGGTAGGATCCCGGGCATTTAACAAAACCAGAAAACTAGGCCGCCCGCGCTCTCGTACACTTACGCGGGGTGCGTCGTTTCCTATTGACATTGTATCCCGAATCGCCCAGCCGATTCGGGACATTTTGAAAACTCAAATGCGGGCCCATGTTCGCGCCTCGCAATGCTGCTTAGCTGCGTTGTCCGGCGCGGAAGCTCGCTAATCGGTTATTATTTGTTTAGACAACTTGAGTTGTAGAGGAGTGACCGGCGATGGTGCAGGGCGCCAAACATATGAAGAGCAATAACGCCGCGGCCAACGGTGGCTCAAGCCCTCAACCCAAACCTCAACCAAAGCCCAAGCGTCGTCGCAAACGGCTGCCGCGTTGGGCCGACCGGCTCATCACCATCGTCATCATCCTTATTGGCGTGGGCCTTATGACCTGGCCGTGGATCTTGGACCGGCTCGAGGCCTCGGGCGTGTTCAACCAGATCAGCACCGTGTCCAGCACCGTGGACGCGCTTTCGGAAGAGGAGCGCGAGCGCATCCTGCTACAGGCGCGCTCCTATAACGAGCAGCTGGCGGGCGAGGCCACCGAGCTTCCCGCCGACCAGATCGAGCCCTACGCTCAGCAGCTCATCTTTGACCGCGACCCCATGATGAGCTGGGTCGAGATCCCCTCCATCGATGTGAGCATGCCCATCTACCACGGCACGAGCGAAGAAGTCCTTATGGCGGGCGTCGGCCACCTGGAGGGCACGAGCCTGCCGGTGGGCGGCACCTCGACGCATTGCGTGCTCACCGCGCACTCGGGCATGCGCAACCTGAGCATGTTCGACGACATCCACTCGCTGGAGCCCGGCGACCTGGTGCTGCTGCACACCATGAACAAGACGCTCGCCTACAGGATGGTGGACTCCGAGGTGGTGCTGCCCGAGGAGATGGAGTCGCTGACTATCGAGCCGGGTGCCGACAAGGTGACGCTCGTCACTTGCACGCCCTACGGCGTGAACGACCATCGCCTGCTGGTGCACTGCGTGCGCACCAAGTACAACAAGAAGGACGTCGACAAGCAAAAGTCGCTGGCCGGCCGCCACTGGGGCAAGCGCGAGTTTGCCGTGCTCATCGTGGTCGTAGCCATTGTGCTGTTGCTGCTGGACATCGTGATCCACGCGGTCCGCAAACGCCGCAAGGCCAAGGCCTCAGCATAGGGCATTCTCCAGAACCACCACAATGGGGGCAGGCACCTTTGTGGTGGTCGGGACTTCCAAACCATCACAACATTCGATGAAAATCGCGATTTTGGCGAAAAGCGTCGAATGTTGTGATGGTCTTCGTTGTGGACGGCGCGGTTTTCGTTATGAACGGTGCGGTTTCGCTGCAGAACCGCCAGCCCGCCGCCTGCCAGCCCGCCGCCCTCGTTACGTTTTCGCTGCATTTGGGTAAAGCATCTGCTCTAAGCGGCGTTGCCTTGTATACTAGAGCGGTTTATCTGTTATGCGGAAGGGAGCGCCTATGGCACTCAGCGAGAAAGACGTGCGCGGCATCGCCGAGTACGCAAAGATCGCACTGACCGATGACGAGCTCACCCAGATGACGTCCTACATGAATGACGCCGTCCAGATGCTCGAGCCCGTCTTGCAATATGACTTGCCCGACGTGGAGCCCACGTTCCATCCCATCGGAAGCCTGTCCAACGTGATGGGCGATGACCTGCGCGAGCCCGAGCGCGACCTGCCGCTCGACGTTGCGCTCGAAAACGCCGGCAGCGCGCGCGACCGCTACTTCCGCGTGCCGTCCATTTTGGGAGAGGGGGAGAGCGAGTAATGGCGCAGAGCTTCGATTCCCTTACCGCCGCCCAGATCGCCGCGGGCGTTGCCGCCGGCGACTTTACCGCTACCGAGGTGGCCCAGGCCTCCCTTGCCGCCATCGAGGCGCGCGAGGGCGGGGTTCAGGCATTCCTGCAGGTGGCGCCCGAGCTTGCGCTCGAGGTTGCTACGCGCGTGGATGCCGATCGCGCCGCCGGAAAGCCGCTGCCCCCGCTCGCGGGCGTGCCGCTGGCCATCAAGGACAACATGAACCTCGTGGGCATGCGCACCACCTGCGCTTCCCGCATGCTCGAGAACTACCAGAGCGTCTACACTGCCACCTGCGTCCAGCGCATGCTCGACGCCGGCTGCCTGCCCATGGGCAAGGCCAACATGGACGAGTTTGCCTTTGGCAGCTCCACCGAGAGCTCGGCGTTCCACCGCACCAATAACCCTTGGGATACCGAGCGCGTGCCCGGCGGCTCTTCGGGCGGCTCCGCTGCAGCCGTCGCCGCGGGCGAGGTCGCGCTCTCGCTGGGCTCGGACACCGGCGGCTCCATTCGCCAGCCGGCGAGTCTGTGCGGCGTGGTGGGATTTAAGCCCACGTATGGCGCCGTGAGCCGTTACGGCGTGGTTGCCTTTGGCTCGTCGCTCGACCAGGTGGGCCCCTTTGGCCGCACGGTCGAGGATGTCGCGCTGGCCATGAACGCGCTTACCGGTGCGGGCCACGATCCGTACGACTGCACCAGCCAGGATTGCGCCGTCGACTTTACCGAGCATCTCAACGACAGCATCGAGGGCAAGCGTGTGGGCATCATCCCCGCGTTTATGGAGGCCGAGGGCCTGACGCCTGAGGTCAAGGCCGCTGTTCAGCGCGCCGCTCAGGAGCTGCAGAACCAGGGCGCCGAGCTCGTGGAGGTCGACCTGCCGCACCTAGACGCCGCCATCGCCGCCTACTACGTCATCGGCCCGGCCGAGGCGTTCTCCAACCTGGCCCGTTTCGACGGCATTCGCTACGGCTATCAGGAGGAGGGCTGCGCCAACCTGTCCGACCAGAGCTCGCTGTCGCGCGCCCACGGCTTTGGCGCCGAGGCCAAGCGCCGTCAGATGCTCGGCGCCTACCTGCTGAGCTCGGGCGTGTACGACAAGTACTACTACGCTGCGCAAAAGGCCCGCACGCTCATCACGCAGGACTACGACGCCGCGTATGCCAAGGTGGACACCATCCTCATGCCCGCCTCGCCGCGCACGGCCTTTAAGTTTGGCGAGATTAGCGACCCCACGCAGATGTACCTTTCCGACCTGTACACCATTTCGCTCAACATCTGCGGCAACGGTGGTATCTCGGTGCCGCTGGGCCTGGGCGAGGATACCCAGCTGCCCGTTTCTGCCCAGCTGGTGGGTCCGGCCTTTAAGGACCGTCAACTGCTCACGTTTGCCCGCGCCCTGGAGCGCGGCTTTGCCGATGCCGCCACGGGTGCGCCCGCGCTTTCCGTCGCGCCCGATTTTGCCGGGAAGGGAGGCGAGCTGTAATGAAGGAGCTTTCCGAGGTCCTGCAGGATTGGGAGGCCGTGATCGGCCTGGAGATCCATACCGAGCTCACCGCACTCGATACCAAGATGTTCTGCAACTGCAAGCTCAGCCACGATGACGAGCCCAACGCCAACGTGTGCCCGGTGTGCCTGGGCCTGCCCGGTGCGCTGCCGGTGCCTAACAAGCGTGCCATCGAGAGCATTGTCAAGGCCGGTCTCGCGACCAACTGCGAGATCCAGCGCCACTCGATGTTCTACCGCAAGCACTACTTCTATCCCGATATGGCCAAGAACTTCCAGACCACGCAGGGTCCGGTCGCCTTTGCCATGTATGGTCACCTGGATCTGGATGTGACCGGTCGCGGTGCCGCCGAGCGCCCCGACTGCGCGTTTGGTGAGGCCGAGGCCCAGAGTCTGGCGAGCGCTTCGGCCAACGCCGAGGGTCTGTCCACGTCCATGACGTCGACCATGCGCGAGGGCAACCAGCGCGCCGGCCACCTGGCCAGCTACGACGCGTCCAACCTGCAAATGCCCGAGCGTCGCGAGGACGGTTCCTACACGGTGCCCATCCGCATCCTGCGCATCCATATGGAGGAGGACGCTGCCAAGATGGTGCACGTGGGCGGTGCCGAGGGCCGCATTACCGCCGCGGCCGAGTCGCTCGTCGACTACAACCGCTGCGGCACGCCTTTGATTGAGCTCGTGACTGAGCCTGATCTGCGCACGCCCGAGGAGGCGCGCCTGTTTATGGAGAAGCTCCGTCGCATCTTTGTGACGCTGGGCATTTCGGACTGCTCCATGGAGAAGGGTTCCATGCGCTGCGACGGCAACGTGTCGCTGCGCCGCCGCGGCGAGACCAAGCTGGGCACCAAGACCGAGCTCAAGAACCTTAACTCGTTTAAGAGCCTGCATGACGGCCTTGCCTACGAAATTTGCCGCCAGGCCGAGGTGCTCGAGGAGGGCGGCGTCATCTACCAGGAGACGCGCCACTGGGATCCGTCCGCCAAGCGCACCATCGTCATGCGTGTGAAGGAGACGGCCGACGACTACCGGCTGTTCCCCGAGCCGGATTTGGCGCCCTACGACTTGTCCGACGAGTTCATCGAAGGGGTGCGGGCGAAGCTGCCGGAGCTGCTGCATATCTGTATATTAAAGGTCCTCACGAT
>CAJJZM010000098.1:0-7642 GCA_905197595.1 uncultured Collinsella sp. | reverse complement strand
GATCGGGATTGAGATGGAAATTGGCGCGCAGAATCTGGGTGAGGTCGCCGTCGATAACGATGGCGCCATCCATCTTGGAGAGCTCGAACAGACGGTTCGAGGTGAACGAAATGTTGAGCGGAAAGCCGTCATTACCGGCAGCGAGCACGTTTTCGGTGTCGCCAACGCAGATAAGGGCGCCCAGGTGACCGGCGATGATCATGTCGAGGGCAGTGCGGATCGGCTGACCAGGTGCCGTCAGGCGGATGGCCTGTTCCATACGCTTTTGCAGCTCGTTCTTATCCAAGGCATCGCTCCCATCGTATACGCTCCATAAACGCTAAATAGTTTCTCACGGTTTGTCCCTGCGGCGCTTGCGAAATCCGATGCTTACAGAATGAGCGAACACCGCTAAGATAGCTAATTTGGGACGGGCTCTTTTGACTACCCAATCAACCATGTGCCAAGGTTAGTCTTTTTGTTGCTCCCCCAAGAGGTACACGCGGGCCTGCCCGCAGAGAGGGAGCCAGACTATGGGACTCGTAGAGCTCGTGTTGCTCGCCATTGGCCTTTCGATGGACGCCTTTGCCGTTTCCATCTGCAAGGGCCTTGGCATGAAGAAGATCAACCTTAAGGTCGCCGTGGTGCTCGGCCTGTTCTTTGGCGGCTTCCAGGCCGGCATGCCCGTGATCGGATGGGCGCTTGGCAGCCAGTTTATGGGTATCATCGGCCCCATCGACCACTGGATTGCCTTTATCCTTTTGGCCTTTATCGGCGGCAAAATGCTGTGGGAAGCCTTTACCGAGGACGAGGATGAAGGCGACGGCAAGGATGCCGAAAAGATTGACCTGGGCGAGTACATGATCCTCGCCATCGCCACCTCAATCGACGCCCTAGCCGTTGGCATCTCATTTGCCGCGCTCTCGGTCGACATCGTTCCCGCCGTATCGCTTATCGGCGTCACAACGTTTATCTTCTCCGTCGCCGGCGTAGCGATCGGCCACACCTTTGGCGCGCGCTACGAAAAACCCGCCACCATCGTGGGCGGCGTCGTGCTCATCCTCATCGGGCTTAAGATCTTGCTTGAGCATCTGGGGATTTTGGCGCTGTAACGAATAACGGCCGCCCGGCATTACGTCAGGCGGCCGTTTTCATAGCCAGCCGTTTTAGAGCGGCTTAGTCAAGGCGACCTTTACGCAGCAAGGCGCTTGAGAACGTCGATGAGCAGCTCGTAGAAGCGCTCGGCAGAAGCGAGCTCCATGCTCTCGTCCGGGGTGTGGACATCGGAGAGCGTCGGGCCCACGGCGATGGCGTCCAGGCCGTGCAGGGCCTCGGCAAACAGGCCGCACTCAAGGCCGGCGTGAATGGACTCGATGCGCAGCTCGGAGCCAAAGAGCTCGCGATAGCTCTCGACAAAGACGTCGCGGACTGGCGAATGCTCGGCATAGCTCCAGCCGGGATACTCGAACTCGAACTTGGCGTCGAAGCCCAGGACATCGGCCAGCGTCTGCAGGCGGTCCTTGAACTCGTTCTGCAGCGAGGTGATCGAGGAGCGCGGAGACAGCATGATCTTGACCTCGTCGTCAGAAGTGGCAACCACACCGATATTGGAGGAAACCTCGACGGAGCCGTCGGTGGCGACGTTGCGGCGAATCACGCCGTTAGGAGCAAGACGCAGGGCGCGGATGAGGGCAAGCGCGGACTTCTGATCCATGGCCTCGACCTCGGCGTCGTCGGCAATCTCGACGGTGCAGGTAAAGCCGGGGTCGAAGACCTCGAGCTCGGCAGTGACGTCGGCGATGATGCCCTTGGCGACCTGAGCCGCGGCTTCGGCCGCAGCATGATCGGCATAGACCAGAACGGCCTTGCACTCACGGTTGATGGCGTTGTCCTTGGTGCCGCCGTTGAAGCTGACGATGGCGGGCTCGCCGGCAACCATCAGACGATCGATGATGCGGGCCATGATGAGGTTGCCGTTGCCGCGCTCCAGGTTGATATCGCTGCCGGAGTGACCGCCCAGCAGGCCGGAGATGTCGAGCGTGAGGGCGCTACCGGTCTTGTGCTCGCGCGCGATCGGGCAGGTGTAGGTAACGACGACGCCGCCGGCGCAGCTGACGGTAGCAACGCCCTCTTCCTCGGAGTCAAGGTTAATCATGGTGCGGGCGCTAATCTGGGACTTGTCGAGTGTCTCGGCGCCGACCAGGCCAGTCTCCTCGTCGGTGGTGAATACGCACTCGAGGGCCGGATGGACAATCGAATCATCGTTGAGCACGGTAAGCATAAGCGCGACGGCGATACCGTTGTCGGCGCCCAGAGTGGTGCCGTTAGCGGTGAGGACGCCGTCCTTGACGACCAGGTCGATACCATCGGTCGTAAAGTCGTGCTCAACGGAGCCCAACTTGTCGCACACCATATCGATGTGGCCCTGCAGCATCACGGTCGAGGCATTCTCGGCACCGGCAGATGCGGGCTTGCGAATGATGACGTTGTAGACCTCGTCCTGATACACATCGAGGCCGCGCTCCTTGGCAAACGCAACCAGGAAATCGCTGATGCCCTTCTCGTTGCCAGACCCACGGGGGATCGCGCTGACCTCCTCAAAGAAATGGAACAGCTGGGCGGGCTCGTAGCCGGTAATCTTGTAGTCCATGGTGCCTCCTTGGCGCAACTGGTTAGACAATAAGACATGCGCCTTGTATATTCCCAGACTTTGTTTGCATAAACCAGTCGAATACGCCGAGCGCTCTCGCATCATCGGCTAACGGCGAACCGCATAGCGTAACGGCCACAACTTCGCAGCTCTACAAATCGAGGCGCCCTTGCCAGAACGCCTCGATTACACGTATCAAATTGTCGCCACAACCTACAGCGCGCCGGAACCGGCTTGCATCATTCCGCCGGGGCCCGAGGTCACGCCGCCGCTGACGGGCGCAGCGCTGCCAGTGTGCGGCGCCGCCGGAGCGGTATCGCCACCGAGCGTGCCCGCCGGACGCGGTGCCGGGATCTCGCCCGTGCCGTGGCTAAAGACAAACTTGCCATCGGCCACGTCGCACAGGACGGTATCGCCCTCGCCCCACTCGCCGGCCAGCAGCTCCTCGGACAGCGGATCCTCGATGAGCTTTTGGATGGCACGACGCAGAGGACGCGCGCCATTGGTGAGGTCAGTGCCCTCGGCCACGATTTTGTCGTAGGCCGCATCGGTGAGCTTGATGTTCATGCCGTTGGCAATCAGGCGCTGACGTAGGTCGTCCACCAGCAGGTGCGCGATCTTGGTCAGGTTCTCACCCGAAAGCTTCTGGAACACCACGATGTCATCAATACGGTTGAGCAGCTCGGGGCGGAACAGGCGCTTGAGCTCGCCCATCGCACGGCCGCGGATCTCACTCGACGTAAGGCCCTGCTCGCCGGTGGTGCCGAAGCCAACGCTCGCATCCTGCGCAATCTCGCGGGCGCCCACGTTGGACGTCATGATGATCACGGTATTACGGAAGTCGACCGTCTTGCCCTGGCTATCGGTCAGGCGGCCCTCCTCCAGCACCTGCAGCAGAATGTTGAAGATATCGGGGTGCGCCTTCTCGATCTCGTCGAACAGCACGACCGAGTACGGGTGACGACGAACGGCCTTGGTGAGCTGACCGCCCTCGTCATGGCCAACGTAGCCCGGGGGGCTACCGATAAGCTTGGAGACCTCGAACTCGCTGCCGAACTCCGACATGTCGAAGCTGATGAGCGCGTCCTTGCTGCCAAAGAGGTACTCGGCGAGCGTCTTGGCGAGCTCGGTCTTGCCCGTGCCGGTGGGGCCCAGGAAGATAAAGCTGCCGCCGGGGCGACGCGGGTCCTTGAGCGGCGAGCGACTGCGGCGCACTGCCTTGGCCACGGCCTCGACGGCCTCGTCCTGGCCGATAATGCGGGTCTTGAGCACGCTTTCGGCCTGTAGCAGGCGACGGCTCTCGCTCTCGGTAAGCGAGGACACCGGCACGCCCGAGGTCACGGACACGATATCGGCGATCTGGCTCACGTCAATAGTGAGCGGGCTCGCGTCGAGCTCGGCCGTCCAGGCAGCCTTGGCCTCGGCAAGCTCAATCTCGGCAGCCTTTTGCTGCTCAGTGATCTCGGCAGCCTTGTTCATGTCGTCGCTCTCGGTGGCCTCCTGTGCGGCAGCCTTGAGCTCCTCGACGCGATGCTCGGCCTCGCGCACCGGCTCGGGCGCGCGATTGGCGGCAATGCGGGCGCGGGCACCGGCCTCGTCGATGAGGTCGATGGCCTTATCGGGCAGGAAGCGGTCCTGAATGTAGCGGTTGGAGAGGTTCGCGGCGGCCTCGATAGCACCCTGTGTGTAACGCACATGGTGGTGCTCCTCGTAGCGCGGCTTGAGCGCGGTCAGGATCTTGACCGTGTCCTCGACGCTCGGCTCCTCGACATCGATGGTCTGGAAGCGACGCTCAAAGGCCGGATCCTTGGTGAGGTACTTGCGGAACTCCTCTGCCGTCGTGGCACCGATGATCTGGAAGGCGCCGCGCGCGAGCACGGGCTTGAGCATGGAGCTTGCATCGATGGAACCCTCGGCAGAACCGGCACCGATGATGGTGTGCATCTCGTCGATAAACAGGATGACGTCGTCGGCCTCGGTTGCCTCCTGTATCACGTTCTTGAGGCGCTCCTCAAACTCGCCGCGATACTTGGCGCCCGCGACAAGACCCGGCAGGTCGAGCGTCCAGATATTCTGGTTCATGAGGTTCTCGGGCACGTTGCCAGCAGCAATCTGCTGCGCCAGGCCCTCGACGATAGCCGTCTTGCCCACGCCGGGATCGCCCAGGATAAGCGGATTGTTCTTGGTGCGGCGCGAAAGGATCTCCATCATGCGCTGGACTTCCTTTTCGCGGCCGATCACCGGATCGAGTTCGCCGTCGCGCGCCTTCTGCGTAAGGTTGGTCGCGAACTGCTTAAGCGTATCGGTGCCGCTCCCCTTTTGCTGGGAGGCATCCGAGCCGCTAAAGAACGGCAGGCCCGTACCGGGACGACCAGCACCGGCGCCAGCGAGCGGGCGCTTCTTATCCTGGTCCTTGGCGGTGAGTTTCTCGATAGCCTTTTTGATGGAGGCGGACGACACACCCAGGCGCATGAGGATGTCCATGGCCATGCCGTTGCCCTCTTCGACGATGCCGATCAGCAAGTGCTCGGTCGACACGTAGGTCTGGTTGTTTTCACGCGCCACGCGGAATGAACGCTCCATCACGCTAATGACGAGCGGCGTAAAGGCGAGCTTGGCCGCCTCGGTCTCCTCGCTGGGCTCGGGCACCGTGGTCTGGACCTCCTTGAGGGTGTCCATGATATCGTCGTAGGAGATATCGAGCGAGCGCAGCGCCTCGGCAGCGATGCCCTCGTCCTCCTTGGCGAGTGCGAGCAGCAGGTGCTCGGTACCCACCTTATTTGAATGTAGATCGAGCGCCTCTTGCTTGGCCATGGACATGACCTTGCGCGCGCGATCGGTAAAACGGTCTAACATGCTAGTTCCTCTTAGACGAGCTAGTTTTTCAAACGCAAAGCGCCACCCCGCGGCAGCGCTTTGGTCTCTTTACCCATATGGAGTATATGTTAACCGTTGGGACCTTTCCTGCCCGTAGCCGCTCGACAACGTCTACAAAAAAGGAATTGCCAGGTGCGTCTGCATCGGCCCAACGAGCGTGGATTTTCGGACACCCATTCCACGAGCGTGGATAATCTCCCGTTTTGAGCCCGTAAACAGGCCAAAAACGGGAGATTATCCACGTTCATGTTTTGCGGATCAGTTTCATTTGCACCAATTAGCTGGTATGGCGCCAGCGAGGGTCGGTGAGTGTACGTGCCACACCCAGACCAACGGGCAAAAACGCCACGATGAGCACTGCACGCACAAACCAGCCGAGCATATTGACCGTGTCGAAGGTGCACATGTAATACATCGAGCGATACAGATACAAGCCCGGCACCATAATGACAATCGACGGCACCGTGAGGGCGATGCGTGGGTAAGTGAGCTTGATTTCGGCTAAGCTCGCGAGCAGTCCCGATACCAGCGCGCCGATAAACGCTGCCGCCTCGGGAGGCATACCCACGCTCAGGCCCAGGAAGGGAAACAGCGTCGGCGCATCGACGAGCGTAAGGCGCAAGGTATTGGACACGGCGCCGATAAGCCCTGCCGCCGCTGCCATCTTTACCGGACTGTTGAACATAACCGAGAAGCCAAATACGCCGATAAAGCTCATCAGCATGCGCAAGAGCGTAAGAGCCAGCGGCGAAAGACCAAGCGGGGCAAAGTCATCCGGCGCCAGTCCCACACACTCGGCAACCATCCAACCTACGAGGGTCGCCATCACAATAATCGATACAGCATACGAAAGACGCTCGATACCGCTTCGCATGTCGAGCTTAGCGATGTCGAGGCCTGCCGTAATGAGGGGAAAGCCGGGAATCACAAAGAGCATGGCGCCGATATAGCCTTCTTGGTGCGACATTGCCCCCGGTATGACCTGGCCAAGGCCAAGCAATGCCAGCAGATACGAGACGCAAGCGAGTGCAACGCCGATCGTCAGCGCGCTAAACTGGCCAAGGCCCTGCTTGAGAATATGGGAGCGCGCAAAGTTGCCGACACCAGCGCCCACAAATGCACAGGCCATCTCGATAGGGCCGCCGCCGAGCAAAAAGACGAAGGCACCGCAAGCACAGGCTGCCGCAAGGCCCTGTTGCCAGGGAGCGTAATCGGGCTTTGAGCTCTCAACGGTCTTGAGCATCTCGTGGTACTCGTGCACGGTAAACCGGCGTCCGTAAATCTCGATTTCCTTTAGGAAGCTCTCCATCATCCAAATGCGATGAGTATTGACCCCCGTTGTGGGTAGGCTGACAACCTCGTTAAAGCAGTGGCCATCTTCGATGCAGGTGCACTCAAACGATAGGAGACTCAGGTCGACGTGAATCGTGACGCCGAGTACGGCAGCAACACGATTCATGGTATCGCGCACGCGCCAGGCACCTGTTCCGCTTGCCAGCATGAGCATGCCGGTGCGGCAGATAATGGATGACTTATCGGTGAGCGGCGCATCGACGGCAAGTTCATCGCCTGCCGTCACGATCTGGTGCCAGTCAGTTTTCATATGGAGTGCGCCGGCACGAGCGCCGTGGTGCATAGGGACTCTCGAAAGCAGCGAGTCCAGGCGCGAAGACTGTGGGGGCTCTGCTGATTCGACCTCGTCCTCGTCGGGCTCTTCACCAACAAGGTCGAAGGCATCGAGCGACGCCGGCTCGCGACGATCGATCAGCTCCTCGTCCTCATCATCAAAGTAGTTGAACTGATCGAGCATGTCCTCTTCGATTGCACGCTCGCTCGCGTCGTCCATATAGACGCTCCCTTCCTGCCGACTAACTCCCATCCTAGGCAGCGACGGCTAAAGGAAACATAAAAGAGACGACTGCCGCGCCAGCCATGTGCACAAACGTCGATTCATCGATGGACCACTCTCGTGTATTTGGTGCAAAGTAATGATCCCTTTTCCTCCGTCCCCAAGGGATCAAAGCGCCGGCAGAAAAGGAACGTCCCTAAGTGCCAACTAGGGCAACGCCGCAGGTAGAGGACGGACAGCGAAAGCCCGCCAGAGCGAGCAAGGTGCCTTGAAACAAGGCGGCATTG
>CAJJZM010000097.1:0-7774 GCA_905197595.1 uncultured Collinsella sp. | reverse complement strand
CCTGCTTGAGGTCGGCGATGATGTCGTCGGCGTTTTCGATGCCGCAGCTCAGGCGTACCAGGTCGATGCCGACGCCGGCCTCCTCAAGCTGCTCCTCGGTGAGCTGGCGGTGGGTGGTGCCTGCCGGGTAGAGCGTGCAGCTGCGCGCGTCCGCCACGTGCGTGGCGATCGAGATCATCCGGAAATGGTCGAGCAGCGAGGAAACCGTGTCACGCCCGCCGGGCACGCCGAAGGAGATCACGCCGCACGTGCCGTTCGGCATGTACTTGGCGGCCAGCGCATGGTTGCGGTCGCCTTCCAGCCCCGGGTAGCTCACCCATGAGATGCGCGGGTCGGCTTCGAGGAACCTCGCCACGGCGAGTGCGTTGGCGCAATGGCGTTCCATGCGCACGGCCAGCGACTCCAGGTGCATGCCCATGATCCACGAGTTGATCGGCGCCGGCGTGGAACCGAAGTCGCGCATGAGCTGCGCGGTGGCCTTGGTGATGAAGGCGCCCTCGCGGCCGAACTTCTCGGCATAGGTCACGCCATGGTAGCTCTCATCGGGCGTGGTGAGACCCGGGAACTTGTCAGCATGGGCCATCCAGTCAAACTGACCGTGATCGACAATCACACCGCCCAGGTAGGCCGCGTGACCGTCCATGTACTTGGTCGTGGAGTGCGTGACGATATCGGCACCCCACTCAAAAGGACGACACATCACGGGCGTCGGGAAGGTGTTGTCGACCATCAGCGGCACGCCGTGGTCATGCGCGGCCTTGGCAAAGCGCTCAATATCGAGCACGGCGAGGGCGGGGTTGGCGATGGTCTCGCCAAAGACGAGCTTGGTATTGGGCTCAAACGCTGCCTCCAGCTCCTCGTCGGTGCAGTCGGGGGCAACGAACGTGCAGGTCACGCCCATGCGGCCCATGGTATGGGCGAGCAGGTTATACGTACCGCCGTAAATAGCAGAGCTCGCGACCACGTGATCGCCGGAGCCGACCACGTTAAAAATCGCGAGGAAGTTCGCAGCCATGCCCGAACTCGTGAGCATCGCAGCGGTACCGCCCTCCATCTCGCAAATCTTGGCGGCAACCAGATCACACGTGGGGTTCTGCAGACGACTATAGAAGTAGCCCGACTCCTCCAGGTCGAACAGCTTGCCCATGTGCTCGGACGTATCGTACTTCCACGTGGTTGACTGGTAGATAGGCACCTGACGCGGCTCTGCATCACCCGGGCGATAACCGCCCTGAACACACGTCGTACCGATGGTCTGCTCGCTCATATCTAGCTCCCTTGCCTGGGTTACGTTTTTTTCGGTTCACGATACCGCTACCCTGCACCCCTCTCAACCCATCCCAAAGGTAGGTTATGGGACAAATTGATCAGGGGTATTTATCTCAAGCCTTGGGCATTTGCTCGATAGATAAAAACGAGGCATACATGAAGCTCTCGATGATTACATGCCCCGTCACGGGTACCATAGGCGGGTACACCGTGACCAAGGAGACAACGATGAAGCAAATCGATACGGCCCAGCTCGACATCACCGCCTGTCAGGCTCAAGCTGCCGAATATCACGCCCGTGGCTTTAACTGCGCCCAGGCCGTCGCCTGCACGCTCGCGCCCGCCGTCGGGCTCGACCCCCAGGTCGCCTTTACCCTCACCGAGGGCTTTGGCGCCGGCATGGGCGGCATGACCGAAACCTGCGGCGCCATCTCGGGCGCTGTGGCCATCATGGGGTTTGTGATGAGCGACGGTATGGAAAACCCCAAGACCAAGGGCCAGACCTACAAGCTGTCGCGCGAGATCGCCAAGCGTTTTGGCGAGAAGAACACGACGACCGTCTGCGGCACGCTCAAGGGCGTCGGATCGGATAAAGGTCCGCTCCGCAGCTGCCCCGGCTGCATCGACGATGCCGTCGAGATCGCCTGCGATGTGCTAAAGCGGCTCGCCGAGTAAACGGCAGCAACAGAAAACGACGGCCGGCACGCTTGGGATCCATCCAAAAGCACGCCGGCCGTCGCCGTTAGAACTCAGCAAATTCGGGAGCGCCGACCTCGATCTCCTCGCGACCGGCCATAAGCTCGCGCATTTTGGCGCAAAACGACTCCTGCTCCCCCGCCTTAAACACCAAATGAATCGTCACGGCATCCGCGTAATCGGTATCCGAAACCTTGGCATCCGAATCCTGCGCCAAACGAAGCACCTGCTCATACTGCGGATAGGCCACATGCACGTCAACAGGCACGACACTCGTCATCTCGACGATCTGCCCGGCCTCCTGAGCCGCGGCCACCGCCGCCTGCGTCGCCGCGGTATAGGCGCGCACCAAGCCACCAGGCCCCAGCAGCGTGCCACCAAAATATCGCGTTACCACGCAGCAAACATTTTTGAGCCCTGCACCGCGCAACACCTCGAGCGTCGGCATGCCACTCGTACGGCTCGGCTCACCGTCATCGCTCTGACGCTCGCGCCCGTCGACCAAAATCCACGCGGGAACATTGTGTCGAGCATCGTAATGACGCTTTCGGACCATCTCGATAAAGGCATTTGCCTCATCCTCGGACTCAATATGGACCAGCTGGGCAATAAACCGGCTCTTGCGGTCCACAAACTCGCCCGAAACCTCAATATTCGATTGCAGAGTAAAATAGCTGTCCAACAAAGCCCCTCAACAACAAGCAAAGCAACAAACAGCCTCAATAATACGGCAAAGCCCGCACCGATAACCCCGGCGAAAAGAATGGAGCCGCCGATGAATCCGTCAACGAAAGCGAGAACCCGTCAGCGCGAGCAAGGTGCCTTGAAAGCCGAGGGCATTGACCTTATGGTCATGCCCGAAGGCTTGAAAGGCAGATTGCCGCGCTGACGGGTTCGCAGCGTCAACAATGTGCTGAGTGGGCCTATAAGCCGGGTTCTGTCGTGAACGGTCATTTATCTTGTCTGCACGTTACCGTGCAGCTCCACGCACGCTACCCGAACGCGGACCGGGCCGGCCCATAGCGTTCCTATTCGCGCTTGCTCCGGATGGGGCTTGCCAAGCCGCCGTGTTGCCACGACGCTGGTGGTCTCTTACACCACCGTTTCAGCTTTTCCCTTTACGCCTTGCGGCGCAGGTGGGAGTCTTCTTTTCTGCGGCGCTTTCCGTCGGATCACTCCGCCCGGCCGTTAGCCGGCATCCCGCCCTCTGGAGCCCGGACTTTCCTCACGCGTGCTGCAAGCAGCACATCGCGCGACCGTCTGGCCCACTCAGCAGTGCAAGAGTGTAACACACCATTGCCGCAGGCAATGGCACAACGCAAACGCTCGACACGATAAACCAAGAACCGCCATGCGCTACAATGGTCCTGTCGATGGGCAACGTCGTCAGTCGAGACGCGACCGCGCTCCGCACCCCTCCGTCTACTCGGTGTGTTCCCGCCTCCTCCCCGAGGCGGGATGTCGGCATTTTTCATGCACCGACAACCCAATAGCAAACAGACAACCCGGGCAGCATTGCGCACGGGCAGCATCGCGCGCCTCAGCAGCAAATGCAAAAAGGGACCCATCCATTGCGAACGGGTCCCTTAAAACAAGTGATCGTCAAACCGATTTACTCGGCGTCGGTCTCCTCGTCCTTCTTCTCGGAAGGCAGCGGGGTAACCTCGATCTCGACGCCCAGAGTCTCAGCAGCAGACTTCATGGACAGGGAGATACGACGACGGTCGAGGTCGATCTCCATGACCTTGACCTGAACCTTGTCGCCAACGTGGGTGACCTGAGAAGGCTGGTCCACGTGCTTGTTGGCCATCTCGGAGATGTGCACCAGGCCCTCGATGCCCTCGCCCAGGTCGACGAAAGCGCCGAACGGGACAAGCTTGGTCACAGTGCCCTCGACGATAGCGCCGACGGGGTACTTCTTGACCAGTGCGCGCCACGGATCCTCGGTGGTCTGCTTGAGACCCAGGGAGATGCGCTCGCGGTTGAGGTCGACGTCGAGAACCTCGACCTCGACCTCCTGGCCGACCTTGACAACCTCGGAAGGATGGTTGACGTGGTTCCAGGAGAGCTCGGAGATATGGATGAGGCCGTCGATACCGCCGAGGTCGACGAAGGCGCCGAAGTCGACGATGGAGGAAACGGTGCCCTGGAGACGCATGCCAGACTTGAGCTTGGACAGGATCTCGGAGCGCTCGGCCTTACGGGACTCCTCGAGCACGACGCGACGGGAGAGGACAACGTTGTTGCGGTTGCGGTCCATCTCGATGACGCGGGCCTCGATGCGGGTGCCCATGTAGGAGGTGAGGTCCTTGACGCGACGGAGGTCGACGAGGGAAGCGGGCAGGAAGCCACGCAGGCCGATGTCGAGGATCAGGCCGCCCTTGACAACCTCGATAACCTCGCCCTCGACGTTCTCGCCGGAGTTGAACTTCTCCTCGATGCGGTTCCAAGCACGCTCGTACTCGGCACGCTTCTTGGACAGGACCAGACGACCGTCCTTGTCCTCCTTCTGGAGAACGAGGGCCTCGATGGGATCACCGAGTGCAACGATGTCTGCAGGGTTAGCGTCCTTGCGGATGGACAG
Source organism: uncultured Collinsella sp. (assembly GCA_905197595.1). GTDB lineage: Bacteria > Actinomycetota > Coriobacteriia > Coriobacteriales > Coriobacteriaceae > Collinsella. The sequence goes on along the minus strand of CAJJZM010000097.1, from coordinate 3,225 downwards.
CTCGCGGACCGGGATAACGCCCTCGGACTTAAATCCGATGTCAACGAGCACCTCGTCATGCTCGATCTTAACGACAGTGCCGTTAACGAGATCGCCCTCATCAAAGTCGGTAATCGTACCGTCGATGAGGTTGTTCATCTCCTCCTCGTTGACATCGTCAAGAGAGAAAATGGACGAGTTCTGAATCTCACTCAAAGGTGGACCCCTTTCGAACTACGGGGCCCCGATTGCTAGGACCTACAGAAGGGTGCGACAAGCACACAACGTTTAGGAACACTCGGGAGCCGACAGATACTGATGTGACGCTTATGCAATCACGTCCGTATAGATTACGGGGAAATCACTTCGATTTCAAGCGTGAACTGCGATTTTTTACTCGTATGGAGACTTTTTCGCAATCTTGTGAACGACTGTCTCCACAAGTTGACGATAAGCAGTGAAGCATACTGCTTTGGGGTAAAGTATCCCAGACATACGATTCTGGAACGATTTTTCGAGAAAGGTGCCCGCGTGCTCAAAGCAGTCGTTTTCGATATGGACGAGACGCTTCTTAGCATTAACCTCAATGCGTTCATCCTTCGCTATTTTAAGGATGTCTCATCGATGCTCGCGGATATCGGACGTCGCAGCCGCGGGGGCACGATGGCACGCCTCGGCACCATCCTGGTCGACCTCAACGCCAATCGCCGCAGCGGCACGGACAACCGCACCAATCTTGAGTTTTACCAAGAAGAGGTCAAGCGCCGATGCGGGATTTGCCTCTCCGATCCCCTCATCTACGAGGCGTTTACCTACTACGACCGCGAAGTTCTTCCGTACAAGAATGACGAACTCATCAACGCCCATGCCATGCCGGGCGCACACGCCGCGCTCCAGGCCGTACAGGACGCAGGGCTGCGCTGCGCGCTCTTTACCAACCCCAGCTTTCCGCAGGGGGCCATCGAGTGCCGCATGGGTTGGGGCGACCTGGCCGACGCCCCCTTTGAGCTCGTCACGCACATGGGAAACGCCACCCGCTGCAAGCCTGATGCCACCTACTATCTAGAGCAGCTTCAGGTGATGGGGCTCGAACCGCACGAGGTCCTTATGGTGGGCAACGATCCCAAACGCGACTTCCCTAGCCCCGCCTGCGGCATTCAGACTGCCTATGTAGGCCAGGGCAAGCCCAACCGAGTCACCTGGCGCGGAACCATGGAAGGCTTCGCCCGCGACTTTAACGCCGTAGTAGAAGCCTTCTACGAACACCAAGTAGCGGAAGAGTTGTCCTAACAGACTCGAGTCTTGCCGATCATGATGTTGAGGATCTCGACGTCGGTGTCCTTCATGCCCACGCGGCCTACGTAGCCCATGCTAGCGATCGTCTGTTCAACGGTATCTTGGATCAGACCCTCGCCGGCGCGGAAGCCGCGACCCTGCATAGCCATATCGTGACCCAGAATCGCAGCGTCCACGGCTGCCGAAATCTTAGCCGCGCAACTTGCCTTGGCGCCATCGCACACGATGCCGCCCACGTTGCCGAGCGTGTTCGAGACCGTCGCGCCAATCTGCTCGCGCGTGCCACCGCACAGCCAGGTAATCGCGGCGCCGGCACCGCACGCAGCGCAAATAGCACCGCAAAACGCCGAGAGCGCACCAATATAGCTCTTGATATGCACGGCGATAAGATCGGACAGCATCACGGCGCGCACCAGACGCTCGTGGTCACAGCGCAGGTACTCGGCATACTCCATGACGGGCAATGCGCAGGTAATGCCCTGATTGCCCGAGCCGCACACAATGGCGACCGGCAGCGCGCAGCCGTTCATGCGGGCGTCGGACCCGGCGGCTGCACGGGCACGGGCACGGCAGGCGACGTCATCGGCACGAGCGCCCAGCAGCGTACGGCCCACCTCGGCACCCCAAGCGTGCGCGAGGCCCTCGGCACTGATCGCGCCGTTCAGCTCAATCTGACGCTCAACGGCAGCGCGGGCGCCCTCAATGTCGCCGTCCTCGATAAAGTCGACAATGGACTCAATTGACATGGGCGTGTCGGCCTTATCCGCCGCCCGCTCGGCCACCACGCGCTCGGCGCAGGCGGCACACTCCCCCGCCGACTTGCCGCATACCGGAATACCGTCGAGCGTATGGCACGTGACATTGGTGTGGTGATCGGTAATCTCGACAACCGCGGTATGGCCCCCGGCCGTGGCAGTCACCTTGATGTAGAGGTTGGGCACGCCCTCGACGAGCGACACATCGCAGTAGCCGGCATCGGCGAGGAGCTCGGTCACGCGAGCACGGTCTTTATCGTCAACGCTCTCGAGCACCTCGAGCGCGCTCTTGGCGTCGCCGCCCACGGCACCCAGCACGGCCGCCGCCTCAATACCGTGCATGCCGCCCGAGTTGGGCACGGTCACGCTCTTAACGTTCTTGATGATATTGCCCGAGCAGGCAACATCCATATGATCGGGTTCGCAACCGAGCGTCTGGCTCGCCAGCGCCGCTGCATAGGCAACGGCAATGGGCTCGGTGCAGCCCATTGCAGGGATAAGTTCTTCTTTCAGGGTCTGAACATAAGTCTTATAAATCTTTCCGCTCTTATCCATAGGGCTTTTTCTCCTTACTCCATCTTTTTGTCTCTGAGAATGTCCACAATGGTCTTTTCGGTGCTACCATACCGGGGGAGGCGATGCGGCCCATGTTGCGCATAGTTTCCTCCGGCGTCGCGCCGTTGATCCTATGTACATTATATATGAAAACGTCCTGTATTGCCATACCTACAGCCTGCCAAGCTGCATCCACGGCCACAACACCCTTCATCGTGCAGCCCTGTTTGCCGCCGTTGCAGATCATGCCGGTGATGCTCATAGCGGGGTCCGGCAGGCTGATCACGCGAGCCTCGATGGCGGCATTGCAGATCAAAAAAAACGTCTTTTGCTCGTCGTCCGAGATGATTTTTGCCGCCGTTTTTCGCCATCAGATAGCGGGCGTAGGTGGTCTTGGAACTTTCCAGTCCTGCCTTGCAAAGGGTGTAGTTCAGCTTGAACGCCTCGCGGCATAGCCAGTGCCCAGATGCCCAAAGCTGCTGCTGCCGGTGACTGGCAGACTTGCGAAAATCAAGTGCGAAAAATCGTGGAACAGGTGCAAAGTGTAAAACCATCGCTAGTGTAAAACCATCGCTATAAGGGAAAAGCGACAGGAAACTGCCGCTTTGCTTCAAACAATTCTTAGGCAACACCGCACAAT
>CAJJZM010000096.1:0-7841 GCA_905197595.1 uncultured Collinsella sp. | reverse complement strand
AGGAGACCGGCCGCTTGATGAACATCGTGAGCCGCGGCGGCTCGCTGCTGTTTGGCTGGATGGAGGTCACCGGCAACGAAAACCCCTTCTACGAGTACTTTGACGAGCTGCTCGAGATTTGCCACGAGTACGACGTGACGATTTCGCTCGGCGACTCCTGCCGCCCGGGCTGCCTCTACGACTCCAACGACGCCACCGAGACCGCCGAGATGATCGAGCTGGGCAAGCTGTGCAAGCGCGCTTGGGCCGCCGGCGTCCAAGTCATGGTCGAGGGCCCGGGTCACATGGCGCTCGACGAGATCGCCGCCAACATGAAACTGCAGAAGCGCCTGTGCCACAACGCCCCGTTCTATGTGCTCGGGCCGCTGGTGACCGATATCGGCGTGGGTTACGACCACATCACCGCTGCCATCGGCGGTGCCATCTCCGCCAGCTCCGGTGCCGACTTCCTGTGCTACGTGACGCCGGCCGAGCACCTGTGCCTGCCCAACGCCCAGGACGTGCTCGATGGCCTCATGGCCACTAAGATTGCCGCACACGCCGCCGATATCGCCAAGAAGGTACCGCACGCCCGCGACATGGACGACAAGATGGGCCAGGCACGCCGCAAGCTCGACTGGGATGCCATGTGGAAGTGTGCTCTCGACCCGGTCACCGGCAAGAAACGCTACGAAGAATCCCCCGCCGCCACCGAGGGCACCTGCACCATGTGCGGCAAGATGTGCGCCGTCCGCACCGTTAACAAGGTGTTCGAAGGCACGACGATCGACCTCGGCATGGAGGACTAACTCGTCACCGGAGCCACAATCGGTAACATGGTGTTCGTCAATTGTTGACGTGTGAACATTTGCTTACATTTGCGTAAAGATTGCATCGCCCGCCCGGGTTCGACATAGAGTCGGCCCGGGCATCTTTATAATGCTGGCTTAAAGACCCATTTGATTCCGACCGAACAAGGGAGCAAACATGGATCGCAGTAAGGTACCTGCCGTCCTGTCCATCGCAGGATCCGATTCCAGCGGTGGCGCCGGCATTCAGGCCGACATCAAGACCATCACGGCGCACCGCCTGTATGCCGAGACGGCCATCACCGCCATCACCGCACAAAACACGCTCGGTGTCACCGCCGTGCAGAATATCTCCCCTGATATCGTCGCTGCGCAGATCGACGCCGTATTTGACGATATCCGCCCCAGCGCCGTCAAGATCGGCATGGTTTCCTCTGCCGAGATTATCGAGGTTATCGCCGACCGCCTGAGCGCCCGGAACGCGACAAACGTGGTCGTCGACCCCGTCATGGTAGCCACCTCGGGCGCACGGCTGATTACCGAAGATGCCGCCGAGGCGCTCACCCGCCGCCTGTTCCCACTAGCAACCGTCATCACGCCCAATATTCCCGAGGCCATGGCCCTGCTTGACTACGAGGTCGACTCCGAGCGCACGCAGCAAAATGCTGCCATGCTCCTCACCCGCCGCTTTGGTTGCGCATCCCTCGTTAAGGGTGGGCATCTTGTCAACGAGGCCAACGATGTACTGGCCGAACCCGCGCCACTCGATGACGAGGGCAACCATCTGGGAGATCCACTCACCACGTGGTTCCGCCACAAGCGCATCGAGACCGACAACACACACGGCACCGGCTGCACGCTCTCGTCCGCCATCGCCTGCGCGCTGGCCCAGGGTATGGATCTTGCCGATGCCGTCAACGCCGGTAAGGCTTACCTAACGGGCGCTCTCGCCGCCGGCCTGAACATGGGCAAAGGCTCCGGCCCCGTCAACCACATGTGGCAGTACTAAATAGCCAGTAACCTGCCAAAAAGAGACAGGCTACCTTGCACCAAAAACCGTCGCAACATTCGATGAAAATCGTGCAAACGCAAAAAATCATTAAATGTTGCGACGGTTTGATTTTAGATAGCGGTCGAGCAAAGGACCAGAGCGCCTATTCGTCGGCGAGTTGAATTCCCAACAAACCCGAGAGTGCCAGCGCCTGCTCGGCATTGACCGTCAAGCCACGCAACTCATGGTAATCGCCCGAAACAACGGGCGCTGCAAATGTACAGCGCGACACATCAACGCCGGAAAGCGACGTCTTGAACACATCAACACGCGTCAGGTCACAGCCATCCAGGCGTATCTGAACCAGCTTGGCACCCTGAAACGCAGCCTCTCTCAGACGTGTATCGCATGCTGTCATAGGGCCAATGCGTCCCTCCGAAAGGTTCGCATAGCTCAAATCGCACGATCCAAACGACACGCTCGACAGGCGCGCCTTGAGCAAGTTGAGTCCCGGTGCCGAGCAGTCAACGAAGTCACAGCGGCTGAGCCAGCAGCCTTCCATGTTGCAGCGGATAAAGCGGCAACCGCGAAACACCACGTCGCGAAACGTCGAGCCGCTCCAGTCAACGCTATCGAACTCGCAAGATCGGAACACAACGCCATCGAAGGTCGCGCCGTTCGCCACGTCGTAGGCAAGATCCAAATCCTCAAAAGCGGTATTGGAGACGAGCTCATCGCCCTCGGCAAAGAGGTCGATGAGCTCGTCCATGCCCATATGGCAGCCAATCCGTTCGTTTACCCGGGCAAAACCACCACAAAGGTGCCTGTCCCCTTTGCGGTGGCTTGGGGTCGCGCTACTCACCGAGCATCTCTTGGAGCTTGGCTGCCACGGCATGTCCCAAGCTCTCGTGGCTTTCGGGCATCATATGCAGATAGTCGATATCGCCCGGCTCGGCAAACTCGGCGGCATTCAAAAAGTCGCAGCCAAACTGCTCGGCCACGTGCGCATAGTACTCGCCAAAATGTTCAGATGCCTCGACGGAACGCTCGTCAAAATCGGTCATATATACATCGGCGATCTGCGGCTTGATCTTGATAGGAGCCATCAGCAGGATGCGCGGGCAAGGCGCAGCGTCGGTCCACGGAAACGCGCGGACGGCGCGAATCAGCGCCATGGCGCCACGGGCGATATCGGAAGCTGTCACGTTAAAGACCGTCTTACAGTCGTTGGTGCCCAGCATGATCACAATGGCGTCCAGCGGCTTATGGGCCTCGAGCAGCATCGGAAGCGCGCGAATGCCGTTGAGGTTAGTGTCCAGATGGCACATGTCGTCGCGTACCGTCGTGCGGCCGTTGAGGCCTTCTTCAATTACATGCCAGCCCTCGCCTAAGTCACGTTGGACCACGCCACACCAGCGCACATCCTGCGCATAGCGCACCGCGGTACCGTCGCGCATGCCCGCCGGATCGTAACCATAGGTGTTGCTGTCACCAAAGCACAGAACGTTTTTCATCGTAAGCTCCCCACTCAATAAAAAGCCGACAGGAGCAGCCTCTCCCGTCGGCTCGGTATATCGCATCACGAGCACCGTTTACAGGTACTTGCGCCAGTCGTCGTCATCCTCGTCATCCTCGGCAGCGGCCTGAGCCTGCTCGGCGGCACGGGCGGCTGCGGCGCGGGCGGCAACCTGAGCATAGGACTCCTCGTTTCGCTCGGGGAAGTTTGCCAGCACGTGCTCGAATTTGGCGAAGTCCTCGTCCCAGCGCGTAGAGGGCACGGCAAAGAAGACCTGCTTGACCTTGAAGTCGCCCGATGCGAGCTCCTTGCGGAAGAGCTCGGCCACGGCCTCGGCATCAAAGCCGTTGTTGTCGCAGCCCCATGCGCCCAGCACGAGCTTCTCGCGACCCAACTCGTCGCAGATGGCGAGCACAAAGCGAATGCGGTCGCGCAGGGCATCCAGCAGAGCATCGTCGCTCACGCGATACTCCTGGCGGGCGCGCTTAACGTTGGGCGCGGCGGCCACGATCACGTCGGCGTATGCATGCACGTGGTTGCGGTCGAAGCGCACCGCAGGCACCACTAGGGCACGGTTACGATAGAGCTCGCAGTTGATGTTGCGGCGACGGTTCTCGCCGTACCACTTACGCTGCCTATCGAGAACGTTGTACAGATACGAATCGGCGCACAGCGTGGCCTCCTGGCCCAGATAACCCTGAATATATCCACCGCCCGGATTGGTAAACGAGGCAAAGGCGAGCACGGCCATGTCGCAGAACTGCGCATAGCCGCGACCGTTATCGAGGATTGCCTGCGTGGCGGAGGCATCAAGCACAGTGACCTCGGGCAGGACCGGAGCGGGCTCCTCAGCAGGCGCGGACTCAGCTTCGGCGATTTCCTCGGCAGGCTCCTCGACGGGCTCGGGCGCCGCCTCGGTCTCGGGCGCTGCCTCGACCTCGGCAGTCTCCGCGTTCTCGACGTCCTCGGCGACCTGCTCTTCGGGGGCCACAGCACTCTGAACCTTGGCCTTCATCGCCGCGACAAAGCCGGCAGGCATACCGTCAAACTCGCGAACACCGGCAAGCGAACGCTCGATATCCTTGGCGCACGCTTCGGACACAGTTGCCACGTGACGCTCGGCGGCCTTGGCACGGGCCTCGCGCTTGGGATTGGGCTGACCCGCTCGGTTGGACCTGCGGTTACGGTTCCTGTTGTCGACGTCTGCCATACGTGGCCACCTTTCCTGTCGCTGCCGCTATCGGCTTTTCCCATCCATGATACCCCGCCGCGCACAAAAAAGACGGCCCCGAAGGACCGCCTTTCGCATCGTTTTACCGTGTCCGGCAGGAAGCATCGCAATGCCGCGCTTTAATCGCGACGGCCGAGGATGTTCAGAATGCGCAGGAACACGTTGATAATGTCCACGAACAGGTTGGATGCCATGAGCACGGCGTTGGGCAGCGTGGGCGGCACCGTCGTTGCCACATAGGTGTCGTAGCCGATGAAGCCGGCGAACACCACGATCACGATCAGGTCGGTGATGGACTGCGAAACGCCCATGAACATCAGCACGATCTCGACCAGAATCGTGGCAAGCAGGATGCCAAAACCAATGCCATACACACGCTGGAAGAACTTGGGGAAGGTCACGCCCAGCGCACCAAAGACAAAGGTGATGGCGGCCGTGGCGATAAAGGCGGTGTTAATGGTAGGCAGGTCGTAGTTGGCAAGACCAAACGACGCCGTCAGGCCAAAGGTGCTCGCAAAGACCACGTAGCCCACGAGTGACAGGCCCACGGACTGTTTGCTGGCAGCAGCCGACATCATGACCATGCCGACGATGGTCAAAATAAATGAGCCAAAGACCAGCGGCAAAGCGGCGCCGCTCATCATCATGCGCGCAAACGACATGGTGCTCGTAAAGTAAACACCGGCGCCCATGGCGCAAAAGCCCAAAAAGATCAGAGCAGACATGACAAGGTTGTACGCGCGCGGCGACATCTCCTTGGCACGGCTTGCGCCGGTCTCGATGGGGCCATTCTGATAGCCCTGGATATCGTTCATAATTTCGTCCTTTCAAAAAGCACCGCGACGGCGCCGTAGCTGACAAGTTTCCTGCCATTGTACCCGAACGCCACGCGTTCTTACCTGCGGCGCCCGCTCTCGAGTGTTCGGTCGAACGCCCACACCCACCAACGCATCACGTGTGCCTGCGAGCCGTCCGCCCGCTCGCGCGTCTGGTCCTCCAGATACAACTCGGTCGCGTGCCCGCCAAAACGCACCTTATAGGTTGCCGTACGAATGCCGTGAACCGTCAGGCCAAACCCAGTGGTCGAGACAATCTCGTCAATCGTAAAGCAACGACCGTCGACCCAGCAGACGGTGACCGGCACGACCTGTCCGCCCGCGAGGATGCGAGCCACGACGTCCACATACTGCTTGTGCACGCGCCGAGTTTTGCCATCTGTCTGTCGATATTCCATGCCTCCTATTATCGAACGCATGTTTGCATGTTGTAAAGCGAACAGGCTGTGGTTTTGGGGTGTTGGGGCGCGCGCACGTGTCCTCATGGTGTGTTAGCAAAAAGAACACCCACGGTCAACAGGGCTAATATTCATTTTTAGTGCCAAAAAATTCACTGCTCCCATCAGAACTCGGTAAAGAAACCCGCAGGAGGTGATACGATTTATCATGTTTCTGTAACGTGCCTGCAAACTTCGAGAAAGCCCATATATGGACGTAACGTTCTCAACCTTCCTCGGCCAACTTGTGTCGAACCCAGTCCTTGCCGTCACCGTGATCCTCGCGCTCGGCGCCATCTTCGTCAATGGATGGACCGACGCACCCAACGCCATCGCGACCTGCGTCACTACGCGTTGCATGCCCGCCCGCGCCGCTATTCTCATGAGTGCCGCATTCAACTTCCTTGGCGTGCTCATCATGACGCACTTTAACGCGAGCGTCGCCAACACCATCTCCCATATTGTCGACTTTGGAGGAAACAGCACCATGGCGCTCGCCTGTCTGTGCGCGGCGCTGTTCTCCATCGTCGTCTACGGCGCCACAGCGTCGCGTTTTGGCATCCCCACCTCGCAAAGCCACAGCCTTATCGCCGGCCTGACCGGTGCCGCCATCGCCCTCGGCGGTGCGAGCAGCGTCAACGTCCACGAGTGGATGAAGGTCATCTACGGCCTGGCGCTCTCCATCGGTCTGGGCTTTGTCATGGGCTGGGTCCTGTGCAAGCTCGTCTCGATTCTTTTCGCCGCCGCCAACAGGCGACGTGCCAATGTCTTCTTTAAATACGCTCAGATCGCGAGCGCTGCGGCCATGAGCTTTATGCACGGCGCGCAGGATGGACAGAAGTTCATCGGCGTGCTCTTTTTAGGCGTGGCCTTTGCCAGCGGCCAGACGAGCGTCGGCGATGCCGGCATCCCCATCTGGATTATGCTGCTATGCTCGGCCACCATGGGCATCGGCACCAGCGTGGGCGGCGAGCGCATCATCAAGTCCGTTGGCCAGAGCATGGTCAAGCTCGAAAAGTACCAGGGCTTCTCCGCCGACCTGGCGGGCGCCGCGAACCTGCTGCTTGCCACCCTTACCGGCATCCCCGTGTCCTCCACACACATCAAGACCTGCGCCATCATGGGCGTCGGTGCCGTCAAGCGCCTCTCGGCCATCAACTTCGGCGTCGTCAAGGACATGATGTTCACCTGGTTCTTCACCTTCCCCGCCTGCGGACTCATCAGCTTTGTCATGGCCAAGCTGTTCATGATGTTCCTCTAGTCAAACCGAACGTCCATCTGGACCGCAACACTTCGCCCACCCGTCTTCACCTCGAAAGGACCCACCCATGGCAAAGAAACCCGATTCGTTCTACTTTGACAACTACGTCGCCTGCGCCGACCTTGCTGTCCAGGCCGCAGAGTTGCTCATCAAGATTTTTGAGAACTTTGATCCCGCGCAGATCCACGACATGCTCGAGGAGATGCATGCGATTGAGCATGCGGCAGACAAGAAGCACCACGAGCTCGAAGACGCCCTGCTCACCGCCTTTATCACCCCGCTCGAGCGCGAGGATCTGGATCTGATGAGCTGCGCGCTCGACACCGTGCTCGACCGTATTGAGGGCGTCGTGCAGCGCGTCTACTTCACCAACATTCAGAGCATCCATCCCGACGCCATCGTCATCGCCCACAAGGTGACTGACGCCTGCCGCGCCATGAAAGACCTGATGGTCGAGCTTCCCAACTACCGCAAGTCCAAAACGCTGCGCGAGCTGGTCATCCAGATCAACACCATCGAGTCCGAGGCCGACGAGCTCTACATCAACGCCATGCGCAACCTGCACGTTAACGGCAAGGATCCGCTCGAGGTCATCGCTTGGCGTGACGTCTACGCCTTCCTGGAGTACTGCGCCGACTGCTGCGAGAATGTGGCCGATGTTGTGGATTCGATTGTCATGAAGAACAGTTAATTGGGGGTACATGTCCCACCGGTCGCGGGCCCGGCCACTAATAACCTTTTTCACTCCGGCTGCAAGCAGAGTCGTTCAAAAGGTTATTAG
>CAJJZM010000095.1:0-7918 GCA_905197595.1 uncultured Collinsella sp. | reverse complement strand
CTTTTTTGTATCTCGGGCAATTTGTCTCACATAGTAGCTGTGTTTTATAACCCTCGTTTGTCGCATCTTCTGTGAACGGGCTACAATAACTTAGTCTGTGCGATACGGAGGTGAACATGGCTGAAGCTGGTATCGGCGTTGATATCGTCGAGATTTCCCGCATGAAATCAATTCTTGAAAAGACGCCGTCGTTTGCTCGGCGTGTGTTTACCGAAGAAGAGCGTGCGTATTGCGATGCATCATCGCGTCCCGCTGCTCACTATGCGAGCCGCTTTGCCTCGCGTGAGGCGGTGCTTAAAGCTCTCGGCACGGGTTTTAGTCAAGGCGTGGGTCGCAAGGATGTTTCGGTAACGCGTGATAAACTCGGCAAACCGAAGGCGCTGCTTTCTGGTCGTGCTCTCGAAATCGCCCAGGATTTGGGTGTTGTTGAGGTCGCTCTTTCTATTACTCTTACGGGTGACTTGGCTGTCGCTAATGCCATTGCAATCACCGAGGATGCTCGACCTAAGCCTAAGGAAGAAATAGTGAGCAACAAGAAACGCGTTGCGCAGACATTTAAAGAGGCTCGCTCTGTTTTAGATGAGCTTGAGCAGCTGCAGAATTCAGCATTGACGGAGCACCTGGGCGATGCTTCGCAAGATACGCTAGGAGCATAGATGAAACCGGTTTTGAGTACCGAAGAAGTCGTTCGTCTCGAGGATATCATCGAACGCGAAGGGACTTCGAAGGCCGAGCTTATGGAGCTAGCGGGTGAGTTTGCCGCCAACGAGGTCTTGAAGCTCAATCCCGATCGGGTTCTCGTTCTGGTCGGTTTTGGTAATAATGGCGGCGACGGTTGGGTTGCCGCCGATATCCTGAGCCATAAGGGTGTGGACGTCGATATCGTTTCTCCGGTTGAGCCGGATGAGATTCCTGCTGCTTTGGCACGTCATGTTGCTCGTCGTACTGCCGGCCGCGATGTGCACGTTTGCGTCGGCCCCTCGCGTGACGAACTCGAGGTTTTGATCGATAAGGCCGATGTTGTTGTCGATGCCATTTTTGGTACCGGTTTCCACGGGAATTTGCGTGCGCCGTTCTCCATCTGGATTCCTACGGTCAATGAATGCGCCGATTGTGTCGTATCCGTTGATGTCCCCTCGGGCCTGAATGCCGAGACGGGCGTTGTTGATGACGACTGCATTCGTGCCGAGCGCACGGTGACGATGATTGCGCCCAAGATTGGTCTGTATAGCGCTGATGGCCCTGAGTATGCTGGCGATTTGATCTGCGGCAATCTTTACGACCGTCTTGACGAAGTCATCGATGATGTTGACCACGCCGCCGAGATTGTCGAGCCCGGTGACTTAGTTGATTACTTTGCTCCGCTACCATCGAATATCGATAAGTATTCCCGTGGCTCTGTGCTTATTGTCGCCGGATCGGCGCAATATCCTGGTGCTGCCATTATGGCGGCCAAGTCTGCAGCTCGCGCGGGTGCTGGTTACGTGGCGGTCGCGGCTCCTGACGCCTGCGCCAATCTTATTCGCATGGCACTTCCTTCGATTCCCGTCTTTGCTATTCCGTCTGATTCCCGCGGCTCCTTTGGCGCCGCTGCGCGCATGACGGTGTGCGAGATCGCAAAGAAGTACAGCTGCGTACTGTGCGGTCCCGGTATGACGACGTCTGCTGGCGCTATGCAGGTGGTTTCGGGCTTGCTCGAGCTTGATGTACCGCTAATTTTGGACGCCGATGCACTCAACTGCCTTGCTAAGATTGCCATTGACGGTATTGATAGTAACCCCGAGATGTATCGTCGTGAGCAGCCGTTGGTTATGACGCCGCACTATCGTGAGCTTTCGCGTTTGGTTGCCGGTGACGAGGTGAACGACCTTGGTACCGCGATTGCAGCTGCGCAGAAGGTTGTCTGGGCTGCAGGCTCCGACAATCTGGTGGTCATAGCCAAGGGGCCGACGACGGCTATCTGTGGCGTTGAGCGCGTGCTGCTGCCACTCTCGGGTCCGGCTTCTCTGGCAACTGCCGGTTCTGGTGATGTTCTCGCGGGTATTTTGGCCGGCACGCTTGCCACCATGCGCGACGAGATGGATCGTTGGGAGCTGCTGTATTCGTACGCCGTCGCACTTCACAGCTACGCCGGTTTTGCCGCGGCGACGGAGTATGGTGAGAAGAGCGTTATCGCGACCGATCTTATCGACTTGATCGGTACTGCCATGGAGCTGGCGGCAAAGGATGCGCTCGAAGATCTGGGAATCATGGACGAAGGGTCGGATGACTAATCATGAATAAAGCCGATTTGACGCGCTGGTCCTGGGTCGAGATCGACCGCGGGGCGCTCCGTCGCAACACGAGAGCCTATAAGAACTTGTTGAATCCGCGTCAGCGCCTGTGCTGCGTGGTCAAGGCCGATGCTTATGGTCATGGAGCTGTTGAGTGCGCTAAGATCATGTATTCGGCTGGTGCCGACATGTTTGCCGTGGCGACGGTCAACGAGGGCGTTGGGCTCCGTCAGGGCGGAATTACTAAGCCCATCCTGATTCTAAGCGAGCCGCCTATCGAGGCTATTCCTGCATTGCTCGAGTTCGATATCATGCCCTCGGTCTATACGTCCGATTTTGCTCTCGCGTATGGCGAATGCGCCGTCGCGGCGGGCAAGGTGGGCAAGTACCATCTTGCCATCGAGACGGGCATGAATCGTATCGGCGTTCACTACACACAGGTGCTCGACTTTGTCCGCGGCATCAGCTTCCATCGCGGTATTCAGTGCGACGGCGTATTTACGCACTTTGCCACGGCCGATGAACCTTCGGGTTGGGACTACAAGCTGCAGTGCCAGCGTTTTACCGAGGCCGTTCAGGCCATTAAGGACGCAGGTTTTGAATGCGGTATCGTGCATTGTGCCAATACGCCATCCTCGATGCTCGATTCTTCAATGCACTTTGACATGATTCGTGCCGGCATCGGTTTGTATGGTCTGCAGCCATGTGAGCTGAGTGGTCGCGTGATGCAGCTTGATCCCGTCATGAGCGTCCACGCGCGTGTGACGCGCGTGGCACACCCTGCGATGGGCGAGGGCGTGGGCTACGGCTTTACCTACCGCGTACCGCGCACGCGCGTTCAGATCTGCACCCTTCCGATCGGTTATGCCGATGGCCTTTCGCGTACGCTTTCCAATCGTATGGACGTGCTGTATCGCGGCGAGCGTGTGCGTCAGGTGGGCAATATCTGCATGGACCAGTTTATGGTCGCCATTCAGTCCAACCCGGCGCATGAGATTCCCGAGGCCGAGTATGGTGACGAGATGATCATTGTCGGCCGCGATGGAGATGCCGAGATTACCATGGACGAGATGGCGCGCCTACGCGGCACGATTAACTACGAGGTCGCTTGCGGCTTTGGTATGCGTCTCGACAAGGTCTACGTGTAGGAGTCGCTATGGGCGTCATGCACATTCCCGGCCATAGCCATCAGGCGCCGCGTGAGGTCGCACTCGAGGAGATCGAGGCCGTTCTGGGCGATTGTCACCTTTGCCAGCTTTACCAGTCGCGCCACAACATCGTGTTTGGCGTGGGAAACCCCCGCGCTCGCGTGATGTTTATTGGCGAGGCGCCGGGCCGTAATGAGGATTTGCAGGGCGAGCCCTTTGTGGGGGCGGCAGGCGAGGACCTCAACGGCATTTTGTCGCTGGCGGGGCTCAAACGCGAAGACGTCTACATTGCCAACGTGCTTAAGTGCCGCCCGCCGGGAAACCGCAATCCGCGTCCCGAGGAAGTGCTGGCTTGCTCGCCGTTTTTGCGCGAGCAGATTCGAAGCATCTGGCCCGATATCATCGTGACGCTCGGCAACCCCGCAACGCACTTTGTGCTCAAGACCGAGATCGGCATTACCAAGCTGCGCGGCAGGTTCCATCAGATGGGGCACTTTGTGGTGATGCCCACTTTCCATCCGGCAGCAGCGCTACGCAATCCAGCGTGGCAGGAGCTGCTGGAGGAAGACTTTAAGATGCTGGGCGACTATCTGGGGCGACATCCCGCACCAGAGGACGCCTCGGAATAATAAGGAGCATATATGTCCCTGGAGCGCCTGGGGGTAGGTACTTACAAAACGACTTGCGCTGCCGATACGGAGTACTTTGGCGAGCTAATTGCACCGTGCCTTGAGGACGGAGATGTGCTCATCCTGACCGGTGGCCTGGGAGTGGGCAAAACTCACTTTACCAAGGGCGTCTCGCGCGGGCTGGGCGATGGGCATATGGTTACGAGTCCTACGTTTGCGCTCATGGCCGTTCACGATCAAGGTCGTATTCCGCTGTTTCACTTTGATCTATACCGCCTGGAGCATGCCTACGAGCTCGAGGATACGGGCATTTTCGATGTGCTGGGCTATGAGGGTGCTTGCCTGCTGGAATGGGGCGAACAATTCCAGGACGAGCTGACGGATGAGTATCTTTCGGTGACGCTCAGGCGTGATGAGGGCGACAGCGATGTGCGAACGATAACGCTCGAGGCGCACGGTGACCGCGCAATGGAGCTTTCCCATTTGATTGATAAGGCTGTACAAGATGAGCTTGCATAACGACAACGCGCTGGTGGTGGCGCTCGATACCTCGACCGACATGCTTGCCTGCGCGGCAAGCTGGATTGATGGGCAGACGGGTGAGACGAAGCTCGTGAGTGGCGACCACATGTGTCGCCGTCACGCCAACGTTGAGCTCGTGAATACCGTTGATGGCATGCTGGCTCAAGCCGGTCTGGATCGCAGCGATGTTGGTTGCTATGTGGTCGGCCGCGGCCCGGGGTCCTTTACGGGTGTGCGCATCGGCATCTCCACTGCCAAGGGCCTCGCGCGTGGTGCCAATGTTCCGCTGCTGGGCGTGTCGACGCTCGACGCTTGCGCTTGGACGGCGTGGAAGGCTGGCGTGCGCGGCAAGCTTGGTATCTTGGCCGATGCTATGCGCGGTGAGGTATATCCGGCGCTGTATATGCTGGTCGATGAGGGTCCCGAGCGTCAATTTGAGCGCGAACACGTGGTCAAGGCCGCCGTGGCGCTCGATGAGTGGCGCCAAGCAGCGGACTGGGGCCAGGTTCAGCTGACCGGTGACGGTCTCGTGCGCTATGGCAAGCTGCTGGATGAGGACGAGGCCGCCCGCTGCGTGGAGCGCGACCTGTGGTGGCCTTCGGGCGAGGGCTTGCTGCTCGCGCACGCTGCGGGTGACGGCGATCCGGCCCGCGTCCTGCCGATTTACACGCGCCTTTCGGATGCCGAGGAAAACGAGCGCAAGCGTCTTGGTCTTGCCGAGAGTGCGCAGAGCGAAATTACGGGTGTTGCCGATGAGCTCGCCGGTCGTCATCTGCAGTTCCGTCCCATGGGCGCGGCGGATGCCGAGGGCGCGAGCGCGCTGGAGACTGCCTGCTTTGAAGGTGCCGGACACGAGGCATGGACGCCGGGCATGTTCCTGTCCGAACTGGGCGAGGACGTCGCTGCGCCGCGTAGTTGGTGGGTAGCACACGACGACGGCAAGCTGCTGGGCCTTGCCGGCGGTATGGTCGTGGACGGTGATGTGCAGATTCTGGATGTCGCCGTCGACCCGGCATATCGCCGTGAGGGCATTGCCCGCAAGCTGCTGTCGCATGTGAGCTATGATGCCCAGATGCTCGGCTGCACCACGGCTTCGCTCGAGGTCGAGGACGGCAACGAGGGAGCGATCGCGCTTTATAACGCTCTGGGCTTTACCGAGGCAGGACGGCGCCGCGGCTACTATGGTGCCGGCAAGGATGCCATCGTCATGACGGCTCCGCTGCCCCTGGTGCTTCCGGTCGACAATGCTTCACCCGAGCCGACGGCAGCCGAGCAGCGCGTATGGCCGCTGCCTGCGCCTAGGCGCTCCGAGGGGGAGCGTGCCGAAATTGAGCGCCGCCGCCTAGTGCTTGCCATCGAGAGTTCCTGCGACGAGACGGCCGTGGCGATTATCGATGCGGATGGCAATATGCTGGCCAACCAGGTGTCGACGCAAATTGATTTTCATGCCCGCTTTGGCGGCGTGGTGCCCGAGATCGCCTCGCGCAAACACGTTGAGGTGATTGTGAGTGTCGTGGATGCGGCGCTCGAGGATGCCGCAGCATCGCTTGGTCTTGAGGGTGGAGCCATTGCCCCCGGCGAGCTCGCCGCCGTGGGCGTGACGCAAGGTCCGGGCCTGGTGGGCGCCCTGGTGGTGGGCGTCGCCTTTGCCAAGGGCTTTGCGTATGCTGCCGGCAAGCCGCTCGTGTGCGTCAATCATCTGGAGGGCCACCTGTTTGCCAACCTGTTGGCGCAGCCCGACCTCAAGCCCCCGTTTATCTTCACGCTTGTCTCGGGCGGGCACACCATGCTCGTGCATGTAAAGGCATGGGGCGACTACGAGGTGCTTGGCGAAACGCTCGACGACGCCGTGGGCGAAGCCTTCGACAAGGTGGCCAAGGCGTTGGGTCTGGGCTATCCCGGTGGCCCCATCATCTCCAAGCTGGCCGAGACGGGCAACCCCAAGGCGATCGATTTTCCCCGCGCGCTTAACAGCAGGGGAGACTATCGTTTCTCGCTTTCGGGGCTTAAAACGGCCGTGACGCTCTACATTGAACAGGAGACCAAGGCCGGGCGCACGATTCACCTGCCCGATCTGGCGGCTTCGTTTGAGGCAGCTGTCTTTGACGTTCAGTACAAGAAGGCCAAAAACGCCCTGCATGCCACCGGATGCAAGGAATACTGCATCGGCGGCGGCGTCTCGGCTAATCCGCATCTGCGCGAGATGATGATCAAGAAGCTTGGGCGTCAGGGGATCCGCGTAACGGTGCCACCGCTTTCGGCGTGTACCGACAACGCCGCCATGATCGCAGAGGTTGCCCGCCGTAAATTCGACCGAGGAGAAATCTCGCCGTTCGACGTCGACGCCGATCCGAACATGACGCTGTAGCCGTATGGGTGCGGTCCCCGACCGGAGGGGCCGGATATAAGGTTTCCTGCTCTACAGTCCTGCGCAAGACGAAGGCCACATTAAGTGGCCTTCTTTGCGTGCGGAACTCGCGATAAACCTTATATCCGGCCCCTCCGGTCGGGGACCTTTCTGCATCGATATGGCTTCTGGGCTGGATCGGCGTCGAAAACGTCCAGCAAGGTTGGCCAGCCTGTGTCGAATTTCCGGCGTGCTTTAGCTGAAAGAAACCTACCTGATAATCGACTCAATATCTCGTCTCTTATATAGCAGTCGGCGGACTTCCATAACGTCGTCGATGACGACATAAAAAACCATGTAGTTGCCAACGTAGAAGCGGTAATACGGGTGCAACCGCCTTCTTGTCGAAGGGTATGTTGGTGACATGGTTGGATTCTTGAGATGTTCGAGTATGCCTGCTTCAACATTGTCGACAAGCCTATTTGCTGCAGCGGGGTTATTGAGATCAAAGGCGATATATGACGCTGCTTGGCTGAGGTCCTCCCAAAATAGGGGAAGATAGCGGAGCTTATAGGGCCTGTTCATCGAGACCGCCGTTGAGCATTTTTCTGACAGAGCCAAAGACATCGTCGTGTGTATAGCGAAGTTGCATGCTGGCGGCCTGACGATCAGCGGCATCAAGGGCGCTCTCGATTGTATTGCTCAGCGACTTGTACTGCTCAAAGCTCATGACGACCATAGAGCCCCGCCCGTTTTTAGTTAGAAAAACCGGACCCTCTTGTTCGACTTCGCGTTCAACGTCCGGGTAGTGATTTCTGAGATCTGAGACTGGCCTAATATTCACAGCTACCTCCTGAGCTATCAGGATATTATCGTAATTATGATAACAGAGTTTAGATTTGGGATGGGAGCTCCTCGGGGGCGGGGCGGGTGCCTGCCGCCATATATGAACTTTATCGCGAGTTCCGCACGAACAGGAGGCCACTTAATGTGGCCTCC
>CAJJZM010000094.1:0-8108 GCA_905197595.1 uncultured Collinsella sp. | reverse complement strand
GCCTGGCTTCTCCTCGGGTTTGATCTCCTCGGGAGGCGCGATGACCGTGCTCTTGGCGACAGCGGCGTCATAGGGAGAGTGGATCGTGGCGTCGCCCGTGCCGATGGTTTGACCCGCTTCGTAGATGTCGCCGTTGCTGAGCTCTTCTTTGTTGCGATAGTCAATGACCTTGCCGCCTTCAGGCGTCAGGATGGTGGAGCCTTCGATTTCGATGGTGCCGATTGCCTTGCCGTCCGCGCTCATGGCAAGGGCGAAGATCGCCGCCGTGTCTCCTTCGGCAGTGACCTTGCTGCGGACGATCGAAATAGTCGCGGGCGTGATGCCCTCGCTGGTCTGGGCGAAGATACCGATGTTCAGACCCCTAGGCTCAGGGATGACCACGCTGCTTTGGTCGTTGCTGTAGTGGTCAGGGCTGTCGCTACCGGACTCGACATAGCGGGCTATAGCCTTGACAACGGAGTCGCTAATGTAGATGTGACCACCCGCTTCGTTGGGGTTGTAGTTTCTGGTGGAGATTGCGGTCGAGAATTGGTCTTCTGCGAACGCATCCACAGTCGAGCCGTTCTTGATGACGATGTCGTCCTCGTCGGTGAAGAGGGCGCTGGCTTCACCGCTCCCTGCACTTGCACGGACCGTCACGGTTGCGCCATCGATCGTGATGCCCTTGTAGGTATAGATGCCGTATCCAACACCATGTGCGTTAAGGGATGCGTTCGAGACCGTGAGGCTGCCTATGGCCTTAACGGCATAGTCTTCCTTAGAGTTTGCCTTGACCTGGCTACCGCCCGAGATATCGATGTTGCCACCAGACCAAATCGCCACGTCTTCGATAGAGCTGGCCTCTACCTTGCCGCCGCCCTTGATGGTGAGGGTCTCGCCAGTTTGGATACCCTCATCCCTGGTGGCCTTGGCGGTGACGTTTCCGCTGTTGTCGATCGTGATATTGCCACTCGCCCTGATGGCATCCGATTTGCCTGTGGCGTTGACGGTGCCCGAACCCTTGATGGTGATGTCTCCCTCGGCGTCAATGGCGTCAGACTTGGTGCTCGTGGCGTTGACGGTGCCGGCTCCGTCGATGTTGATGTCTCCGTCGGAGGTGATGGTGTCCCTAGACGACGTCACGCTGAGCGTGTCGGATGCACCGCCCTGGATGTTAAGCTCGGCGCTCTCAGCATTGCCATCCTCAACCGAGATGCCGTGGCCGTCGCCGTTGGTGACGGTGTTGTTTCCCGAGTAATTGACGTTGAGCTTGCCTGCGGCCTCGATTGCACCGCCGTTATAGTTGTTGAGCTTCATGTCGTCGGCACCGTCCCATGACCAGGTGCCGGCGGCGTCGCCCGCCTCAGTGCCGTAATTGTACTGGGTGCCGCCGACGTTGACCCACTCCGCCGCGAGCGAGATGCTCGGCATGAGCAGAGAGCTCACCGTAAGCGCGCATACGGCGCCTACAACGATGCGGCGCGTCACGCGGCGCCAGCTGCCGTGTGCGAGCAGCGTGCGACGGCGCACGTCGGGCTCGACAAAATGGGCTCCAGAGGTTTTGTCATTGCGCTTGGGGGTCGTGAACAAGGCGGCCATGGTTACTCCCATCCTCATAGGGCCTATGCGATTACGCCCAGCATATCTACAGAATGTGGCCGGCGGTAGTGCCGTTTGGAGGGCAAAATGTCCAAAACTTGGGAAGCAATATATCGCGCGTCCGTGCGTTGCCTGGGCTTAAAAGAAAAGCGCGGAGCCGCTCGATGCGACTCCGCGCTTTGGTGTTCTGCTTTGGCAGCTTTGCCGTTACGCTACGAAGAAGTAGACGAGGAAGGCAAGAGCTGCGATCCACATGAGCGGCTTGATCTTGGAGGCCTCGCCCTTAAAGAGCGCGACGATCACGTAGGCGATAAAGCCCAGGCCAATGCCGGCAGAGATGGAGTAGGTGAAGGGCACGCCGGCGACAATCATGAACGCCGGGAAACCCTGCGACACGTCGGACCAGTCGATCTCGGAGGCCTCGCTCATCATGAGGTAACCGACGTAGACCAGAGCACCGCAGGTGGCGGCGCTGGAAACGATGGTGACGATGGGGGAGAAGAAAGCGGCGAGAATGAACAGCACGCCGGTGGTGACGGAGGTGAGGCCCGTGCGACCACCGTCGGCGGCGCCGGAAGTGGACTCGACGAAGGTGGTGATGGAGGAGACGCCCATAAAGCCACCGGCAGCGGCGGCCACGGAGTCGACGACCAGGATGGGGCGGATGTCCTCGACATTGCCGTCCTCGGTCAGGAACTCGCCCTGCTTGGCGACGGCCATCGCGGTGCCCATGGTGTCGAAGAAGTCGCTCATGAGCAGCGAGAAGGCCACGACGAGCAGCATCGGGTCGGTCAGAACCTTCACGATAGCCATGTTGCCGTCGGCGGTGCTGGCAAACGGAGCGCCAAAGGTCGAGAAATCGAGCGGGGCGATGAGGCCCTCGGGGGCGTGGGTGACGCCCAGCGGGATGCCGGCGATAACGGCGACGATGATACCGATGAGCAGCGAGCCCGGCACGTTGCGGGAGGCCAGGGCAACCGTCACGACGATGGAGATGATGCCGACGATAAAGGTGGGGGAGGTGATGTCGCCCAGACCGACGAGTGTGCCGGCGCCATCGGTGATAATGCCGGCGTCGCACAGGCCGATCATGGCGATGAACAGACCCAGGCCCACCGAGATAGCGTGGCGCAGAACCACGGGGATGGCGTCCATAATGGCCTCGCGCAGGCCGCAAAGGACGAGCAGCAAGATGACGACACCCTCGAGGAAGATGACGCTCATGGCCACGTGCCAGTCACCGCCGCACATGGTGGTGGTGATGCCCGCAATCATGGCGTTGATGCCCAGGCCCGACGCGCATGCGAGCGGACGGTTGGCGAAGATGCCCATGCAGATGGTCATGATGCCGGCGCCCAGGCAAGTGGCGCAGGCGAGCGCTCCCGCATCGACGCCGGCGCCCGAGAGCACTGCGGGGTTGACGGCGATGATGTAGGCCATCGCCAGGAATGTTGTCAGTCCAGCGCGAAGTTCGGTCCCGATTGTGGACTTGCGCTCACTGACGTGAAAAAGTTCGTCCATGCATACCCTTTCCTTGTTCGGCCCCGAGTTTAGGCCGATTGACACGAACCCACCCACTATATCGCCTTTGTGAAGTTGGTGTTCCTCACATGTTGATGTTCGGCGGTTTGTAACGGACGGGCGGTATCTTTCGCATGAAATTGTGTAGGTACCGTATACTTAAGCGGTTACAACGACCCCTATGGAGGAACGTATGATTAAAGAGCTTTGCCACGACGAGGCTATCCTGTCCCAGCGTTGCGAGGTTGCGACCGTCGAGGACGAGTCGGTTGCTCGGGACCTGATCGATACCATCAAGTCGCTCGACGATGCCGGCTGCCTTGCCGCTAACCAGATTGGCGTTACCAAGAAGGTTTGCGTCTACCTGGACGACGCCGGCGAGCCCCACGTGCTCTACAACCCCCGTCTGGTGTTTGGCCTGGGTGCCAGCAAGATGGAGGAGAGCTGCCTGACGCACGAGGAGGTCACCAAGTCCACGCGCTATATCAAGTGCAAGGTTGCCTTTGACCAGATCGTCGACGGCAAGATGCGCGAGCGCAAGCAGGACTTTGTGGGCTTCGAGGCGCAGATGGTCCAGCATATGATCGACCACTGTCTTGGAAAGTTGGTCTAAGGGGACCAAAGCACCGCACTTCGTCTCTTTTGGTCCGGGCGTGACATTGTTGTCATGTCCGGGCTTTTGTGTTTAGCGCCTTTTTGTTTGGTGACAATAACCTTAGCAGGACCGTAAAGCTAGGAGGCGCTATGTGCACGAGCATTCGATTTACCGATAATTCTGGCCACATGTATCTGGGCCGCAACCTCGACTGGAGCTTTGACTACGGCCAACAGGTTCGCGTGATGCCGCGCGGGTTCCACATTCCGTATTCGTTTATCGACGATGCGTCGGCGGCACACGCGGTAATCGGCATGTGCATCGATTACAAGAACTATCCCATGTTTTTCGACTGTGGTAACGATGCGGGTCTGGCTGTGGCGGGGCTCAACTTTCCCGGCTATGCCGAGTATGCCGAGGGCCCTGTCGACGGCAAGAACAATATCGCGGCCTATGAGTTTCCCCTGTGGGTGGCAGCGACGTTCTCGACGGTCGATGAGGTCGAGGCCGCGCTGCGCGACACGGTGATTGTCGCCAAATCTGCCGGAGAGGGGCTGGGCGTGTCGCTGCTCCATTGGATTATCGGCGACAGCCAGCGCAGCATCGTGGTCGAGATGATGGCTGACGGCCTGCATGTATACGACGATCCGGTCGACACCCTTGCCAACCAGCCGACCTTCCCGTGGCACATGGAAAACCTGCGCACCTATATCACCGCCACAAGCGATTTTCCGCAGACGGCGACATGGCGTGGCGCCGAGCTTAAGCCCTATGGAGCCGGTGCCGGCATGCGCGGCATTCCGGGCGATTGCTATTCGCCGAGCCGTTTTGTAAAGGCGGCGTACCTCAATGCCAATTACCCGCAAAAGGAGAGCGAGACCGAAAACGTCGTTCGCATGTTCCGCTCGCTCGAGGGCGTGGTGATGATTGAGGGGGCGTCCAGGATGGGCGATGGCAAGTTCGAGAAGACTATCTATACCGGATGCTTTAGCGCGCGCACGGGCAATTATTACTACGCGATGTATGGGGATCCGTCGATTCGTTACGTGAGCCTGATGGATGCCGAGGGCGCGAGCCCCGATAGGCTCGTGGTTCCCGAGCCGCGTCGTTCGTAGCCCATAGCTTTACTGCAGTGCAAAGCGCCCCTGCATCTCCTGTGAGGTGCAGGGGCGCTGCGACCTGGGCTTTATCCCGCATGCGCCCCGAGAAAATGTCCCTTAAGCGCGTGCTGCCTGGGCGATACCGGCCTTGGTGCTTGCGCGTTTGCCGGCGAGTTCGCAAAAGACCGCGCCGCCGATGATGAGCGCGGCGCCCATGAGGCGGATTGGCGTCATGGTCTCGCCCAAAAGGACGGCGGAGAACACGACTGCCGAAAGCGGCTCGAGGTAGCCGACAACCGCGACGGTCTGCACGGGCAGCTTGGCGACAGCACTAAAGTAGAGCAGGCAGCCGATGCCGGTGTTGACGACGCCGAGCATGGCGACGGCGCGCCAATCGATGCCGGCGGCAATGCTGGGGGAGAGGAACGAGGGGGCGCCCTGCGTGAGGAGCGTAAGGACCAGCGCGGTCATAAAGGCGGCGCTCACCTGGAGCGCGGAGTTTTCGAGGCCTTCGACGTGTGGCGCACCCTTGCTAGCGATGACCATCAACGCGTAGCAGAAGGCCGAGGCGATGCCGCAAGCGATACCCGCAATGGGCATATTGCCGCCTAGACCTTGTGCCGCAATGAGAAAGGCGCCGCAGGCAACGGCGATAAACCCGGCGATTTTGCCGCCGGTCAGCTTTTCGCCAAAAATGAGCGGGGAGAGGGCCATAACGATGATGGGGCCGCAGTAATACAACAGCGAGGAGATGCCAACACCGATCGTCTGATAGGCGCGGAACAGGAAAATCCAGCTGGCGCCCAGCGCGGCGCCCGAGACGATGAGCGCTGCGGCCTCACGGGGGCGAGACGGAGCCTGCAGGTTATGGCGCTTGGTTATGAAGAGGATGGCGGCAAGGGTGAGAGCGCCCAAAAACGTGCGCAGGAGCACGATATCGGAGCTCGGCAGCGCGATGGCAGCGGCGATGATGCCATTGGAGCCAAACAATAGCAATGCTGCTAAGTACGTAAACAGTCCGTTGTTCATGCGCTGACATCCCCTATATATCCGAACATGTTCACTATGGGTGAACTGGCTTTAGAAGAAAAGCGAATATAATGCATGGAAAACATGACAAAAACTCATGCAAGGGTGGGGGTGTACCGTGGAGACCAATATCCAAAAGATGCAAGTGCTGCTCGAGACGGTGCGTGCCGGCAGCTTTACGCGTGCTGCAGAGCGCCTGAGCTATTCGCAATCGGGCGTGAGCCGCATGGTGGCCGACCTCGAGGCCGACTGGGGCTTTAAGGTGCTCGACCGCAGCCGCGAGGGCGTGACGCTTTCTGCCGACGGGCGGCAGGTCATGCCGGCTGTCGAGGCGCTCTGCGAGGAATTCATTCGCTTGCAGCGGCGTGTGGATGAGATGCGTGGGCTCATGCGTGGCAAAATCTGCATCGGTACGTTTTCGAGCGTGGCGACCCACGTGCTGCCGCCGGTGATCGCGCGTTTTCGCGCCGATTATCCAGACGTCGATTACGAGTTACTGATGGGCGACTATTCAGAGATTGAACAATGGGTGGCGCAGGGCCGCTGCGATCTGGGCTTTATCCCGCATGAGCCCCGAGAAAATGGCATGACATCGCGATCTTTGGTGCGCGACGAGTTGATGGCGGTGGTGCCGACAGACTCTCTGCTTGCTAGTGAGGGGGCCGTCTCGCTTGCCGACTTGGCCAACGAGCAGTTTATTCTGCTGGAACGCGGCACCGATGACGAGATTACGCCGCTGTTCCGTCAGGCGGGGCTGACGGTGCGCTCAAAACTGTCGACCTGGGATGACTATGCGATTATGGCCATGGTCGAGGACGGCTTGGGCGTGAGCATCCTTCCGGCGCTCATCTTGCGGCGCTGCCAGTTCAATGTCGCCATTCGTCCGCTCGAGGGACGTCCCCATCGGCAGATTAACGCCATATATCGAACGGCCGACGTTTCGCTTGCCGCCGCTCGTTTTCTCGAATATCTCTAGGCGAGCGCATACCGTTGTCGCTTTGGGATAAATCTCGAGGTTTGGTTCGCTTTATTATTGAAATTGAACTTTTCGAAAGAGCACGGCGCTATACTGCTTGCTAAATTGAACCTTGGTTCAATTCGTGTTCTATAAATTGAACTTTGCCAGCAAGGAGGTTCCTGTGGCCCAAGAGACGTTTAGCGATCGCCTGCGACAGGCTATGTCCGATCGCGACGTTCGCCAGTCGGACGTGATCCGCGCATCGGAGATGCTCGGCAAAAAACTCGGCAAGAGTCAGATGAGCCAATATGTGAGCGGCAAGACGATCCCGCGGCGTGATGTGGCAGAGCTGCTCGCCCGTATTTTGGAGGTCGATGTTACCTGGCTGCTCGCCGGTGACGCCGATCAAGGCGAGACATCATCGCCCCGCAACGTTTCCAAGCCCGAACTCAATCCCTCAGCCCAAATTGCAAGGAGCGTCCCCATGCGTACTTTTTCTAAATCCACCAAACTCGACAACGTCCTCTACGACGTCCGCGGCCCCGTCGTCGATGAAGCCGCCCGTATGGAGGACGAAGGCGAGCGCATCCTCAAGCTCAACATCGGCAACCCTGCGCCCTTTGGTTTTCGCACGCCCGATGAGGTCATTAAGGATATGCGCCAGCAGCTGCCCGACTGCGAAGGCTATTCCAACTCGCGCGGACTGTTCTCCGCGCGCAAGGCGATCATGCAGTACTCGCAGATCAAGGGCCTGCCCAATGTTCAGATGGAGCACATCTACACGGGCAACGGCGTGTCCGAACTCATTCAGCTTTCGATGAACGCACTGCTCGACAATGGCGACGAGATTCTGATCCCCAGCCCCGACTATCCGCTCTGGACGGCGTGCGCAACCCTTGCCGGCGGTCATCCCGTTCACTATCTGTGCGATGAGCAGTCGGAGTGGAACCCGGATATAGAAGATATCAGGAAGAAGGTCAATTCAAAGACAAAGGCAATCGTTATAATAAACCCTAACAACCCTACAGGTGCACTCTACCCGAAGGAGATTCTGGAGCAGATAGTTCAGATTGCGAGAGAGAACCAGCTCATTATTTTTTCCGATGAGATATATGACAGACTTGTCATGGATGATGGAGAGCATATCTCAATAGCATCACTTGCGCCTGATGTATTCTGTGTAACCTTCAGCGGACTCTCAAAATCACATATGATAGCCGGGTTCAGAGTAGGATGGATGATACTCAGCGGTAACAAATCCATTGCAGATGATTATATTCAGGGTCTGAACATGCTTTCCAATATGCGTCTGTGTTCCAATGTTCCG
>CAJJZM010000093.1:0-8136 GCA_905197595.1 uncultured Collinsella sp. | reverse complement strand
GTGACGCCAAACTCGCGGCCGACTTCCTCGAGCGTGCGGGGATGCCCGTCGACAAGGCCAAAGCGCAGCTCGATAACCTTGCGCTCACGATCGGCAAGCGAGTCGAGCACCTGGGTGAGCTGCTCCTGCAGCATGGAGAAGCTGGCGGCATCGGGCGGAACGATAGCCTGGGAGTCCTCGATGAAGTCGCCCAGCTGGGAATCCTCTTCCTCGCCGATGGGGGTCTCAAGCGACACGGGCTCCTGCGAAATCTTCTGGATCTCGCGGACGCGGTCGGCGCTCATGTCCATCTCGGCACCGATCTCCTCAGGGGTCGGGTCGCGACCCAGGTCCTGAAGGAGCTGGCGCTGCACGCGGACGAGCTTGTTGATGGTCTCGACCATATGCACGGGAATACGGATGGTACGGGCCTGATCGGCAATGGCGCGCGTAATGGCCTGACGGATCCACCACGTGGCGTACGTGGAGAACTTAAAGCCCTTCTGGTAGTCGAACTTCTCAACGGCGCGGATCAGACCGAGGTTGCCCTCCTGGATCAGGTCAAGGAACAGCATGCCGCGGCCGACATAGCGTTTGGCGATGGAGACGACCAGACGCAGGTTTGCGCTGATGAGTGCCTGCTTAGCTTCGAGGCCCACGTTCTCAATGCGCGTAAGACGACGCATCTCGGCACGCGTGAGCTCGAGCTCGCCGGCATCGGCAGCCTCGAGCTTCTCGGTGGCCTCGAGACCGGCCTCGATCTTCATGGCCAAATCGACCTCTTCGGAGGCGGTCAGCAGGTCGACCTTGCCGATCTCCTTGAGGTACATACGAACCGGATCGCCGGTCAGCATCACCGTGGAGGCATCGATGCCACGCACGCGGGAGCGTGAACGGGACGTGCGCACGGTGCGCTTCTTCTTGCTCTTGGAAGAACCCATCTCGGCGTCGGCCTGACGGGCCATCTTGAGCTCGTGATCGTCGAGCGAGCCGGAATCGTGCTCGTCGTCGTCATCGAAATCGTCAGTATCGGTATCGTTATCGTCATCGTCGACGTCCATGGGGGCGTCGTCGTTACCGCTCGCGGAGATAATCTGGATGCCGCTGTTGCGCAGCGCGGAATACACCGCGGTGAGCTGCTCGTCAGAAACATCGATATCCTTCAGGGCGACCTGAATCTCGTCCTCGGTTACCGAAGTCCTGTTTGAGCCGTTGCCCATGAGCTTTGCAACGTAGGATTCCAGCCCAGTACCCGTGCTCTCAGTCTTTTTTGGCACAGATTCTCCCTTCATAGTCCACAGGACTCAATACTTTAGCACACACATTGACGTCTATACCCAAAAAGAGGACTGGATATAGGCAAGAATACGCTGGTTGACCACAACATCTAGGCCTGTTCGGTGCCTGCGGCCTCCAGACCGATCAAACGGAACGGGTCCGCCACGCCGCCGATCGACTTTTGCAGTTCGCGTTGACGCTGCGAATCCTGCGCGGCCTGCACGGTCAGCGCGCGACGGGCCTCATCGTCGAGCGAACGGTCCTGGCGCAGCTTGGCCTGTGCGGCACGCATGCGGCGCTTGATGGTGTAGAGCTCGAGCGTATCGAGCATAAACACGATGTTCGTCTCGGTGGGGTGCTTGCTCGTCGCCGAGATGCGCCCGGCACTCACAAGCGTTGCCGCCTCGGGACACACCGAGCGCGCCGCATCCATGCAGGCTGCAGGATCGGTTCCCGGCGGAGTTGCCAGAACGGCCCATGCGATGGACTCGTGACGTGGGTCAACCCACTCGATAGAGCAGATGCGGTCGGCATACGTGCGGAACAGGTCGGGGTAGCTCGTGAGCATGGTCAGCAGCTCACGCTCCCCTGCCAAGGACTTACGCTCAAGATCAGTAAGAACCATCGGCGCCGCCGCAGCCGGAGCGCCCGAACCATCAGTCACAGGTGCAGCACCCATACCATCAGGCACGTCGATCGGCGGCAGGGCGTCGACGACCTCCACGGGCGCGGCACCGTAGGCATCGAGCGGGACATAGTCGTACGGCTCTTCCTCGACCGGCGCCGCTACTGCCGGCGTCGCGCCCGACGCCCAAGCACCGCGACCGGCATCGCGAGAACCCGACGCCCGACCGCCCGCGCTACCGGACCGCTCAGCCTGCGCCCGCTGGCGCTCATAGTTCTGTTCGCGGCGGCGCTCGGCATCCTCGCGCTTGGCGACATCGCGAAACACACGGCCCGAGCTCGCACGAACTGTCTCCAGATCCAAACCCAACAGGTCGGCAATTTGAATAAAGTACGTGTCGATCATATAGCTGTCGCGCAGCGGATAGATAAGCGTCAGCGCATCCTCCAGCGCCTTGGCGCGACCGCCCGGCGTGGAGATGTCGCTCGACTCCTGAAGCGAACGGTACACGAAGTCCATGAGCGGCTCCGCGGCGTCAATGCGTTTCTGCAGCTCCCCTCCGCCGTGCGCCGTGATGAACTCCATGGGATCGTTACCGTCGGGCAGTACCACGCAGCGCAGGTCCATAGAATCCTGCTCGATAAACTGAATCGCACGGCGAGCGGCCTTTTGACCGGCAGCATCGCCGTCAAACATATACACGATGCGCTTGGCAAAGCGGGTGAGCGTCTTGACGTGATGCTCCGTGAGCGCGGTGCCCAGCGTGGCGACAACGTTTTTAATCCCCGCTTCCCAACAGGCGATGCAGTCGGTATAGCCCTCCACCACGATGGCGGTATCCTGCGCGACGATAAACTCCTTGGCCCAATTAAAGCCGTAGAGGTTTCGCTTTTTATGAAACACGCTCGTTTCGGCGGTATTGAGGTACTTGGGTTGGCCGTCACCCATGATGCGACCACCAAAGGCAATGTTGTGACCCTGCTCGTCAAAGATGGGGAACATCACGCGGTCGTAGAAGCGGTCGGCAAGCTGCCCGCGCCCGCGGCTCACGGCAACGTTGGCATCGATCATCTCCTGCGGGGTAAAACCCGCCTGGGACAGGTGCGACACCAGCGCGTTGCGGCCAGGCGCAAAGCCCAGGCAGTAGCGGCGGCAGACGTCGCCACCCATGCCGCGGCTGGCAAAGTACTCGCGCGGACGGCCGTCCTTACCGCGCATAAGCATGGTGTGGTAGAACTGGGCGGCCTCGGCGCACAGATCGTAGATTCGGGCACGCTTGGTACCGCGCTCGCGGCGATCTCCGGTGTCATGCAGCTCAATACCCGCGCGATCGGCCAAATATCGGATTGACTCGGGAAAGCTCAGGTTCTCGCGCTTCATGATATAGGTGAAGACATCGCCGCCTTCGCCGCAGCCAAAGCAATGCCACACCTGCGTGGCAGGGATTATGTGGAAGGACGGCGTCTTTTCGCCATGAAAGGGGCAGCAGCCCCAAAACTCATGGCCGCGGGGCTTGAGCTCAACCGTTTCCTGCACGATGGCAACTAGGTCGGACGCAGCGCGGACCTGGTCTTTTTCCTCATCGCTAATCACGGACGCTCACCCCCTGCTCGCCCAAGTTGTGACGAATATCTTCGATATTACCCTCGACGGTCGCGATCAACTCATCCAGCGAATCGAACACGCGCGACGGACGCAGCCAGCGCGTAAACGCCAGCGAAACGGAAGCGCCATACAGGTCGCCCGTATAACCAATTAAATTGGCCTCGAGATGCGCAGATGCCGCATCGTCAGCATACGTCGGCGGCAGTCCGACGTTAACGGCAGCGGGCCACACGATGTCGTTGACCAGCACCAGGCCCTCATACACGCCATCGGCAGGCACCTGAATGC
This sequence comes from uncultured Collinsella sp., assembly GCA_905197595.1. Classification (GTDB taxonomy): domain Bacteria; phylum Actinomycetota; class Coriobacteriia; order Coriobacteriales; family Coriobacteriaceae; genus Collinsella. Next base: position 4,361 of record CAJJZM010000093.1, on the reverse strand, counting down.
CGTCGGGAACATGTAGGTTTGCCGTGGGAAAGCCCATGCCAGAACCCTCGTGACGGCCGCGAATAACACCGCCGCGCACCATATACGGGCGGCCGAGCAACTCAGCAGCAAGCTCCACATGGCCCTGTCCCAGCTCATGACGGATGCGGGTGGCGCAAATGGCCTCACCGCCCTCGCAAAGCAAGTCGTGCCCGTATACGTCAACGCCGCGCTCGGCACCCCAGGCGCGCATCTCGGCAACACCAGAAGCACCGCCACGACCCAGCCTAAAGTCGCTGCCAACGCGAATCGATCGAATGTCGACCAGACGCGACACCAGCGAGAGAAAATCAACATGGTCGAGCGCCGCAACCTCAGGCGTAAAGGGAACGGCCACCACCGCATCGACCCCGGTTTGAGCCAGGGCATGTAGACGGTCGGCCGTCGTCATCAATTTTTGAGCGGGCGAAGGACTCACCACAACGTCCGGATCGGGATCGAAAGTGACCACGACAGCCTTGCAGTCATGGGCACGGGCATCACGGACAAGCGCTTCGATGAGTTCCCGGTGTCCACGGTGAACGCCATCGAACACGCCGATGGCAATCGATGCAGCACCCAAGTGCTCGCACTCATCAAACGCATCGGCAGTGACGATGCGGGCCTCGTCCGACTCGCCCTCGAAAAAGATACGCGCGAGCTCACGAGCGGACAACATCATCGAACACCGCCGATTGCCTGCGGAAACACGTGCTCCATGACAAAGCGGCCACTCTCAATGCGGGCAAGCGCCTTGAGTCCCCCATCGAGCACCAACGCAAAAGGCGCCTTCGCGGAATCGAAATCGGCAAGCGCACGCTCAACGGGAATGCGTCGGCCGTAGAGCAGGTCGTCGGCAAGATTGCCCGGCAAGTCAACACGCGTGGCGCCCAAGGCCGCAATGGGATCCAGGGCAAAGCCAGCCGCGGACTCGGGAGAAAGCTCCTCGACCGCATGACAAGCGCCAATGGAAACAACACCGGAGGCCGTGCGGCGCAGCGCGGAAATGTGCGCGGCGCTCTCGCAGGCGCGGCCCAAATCGCGAGCGAGCGCACGGATATAGGTACCCTTGCTCACTGAGAACGCCACGGTCCACACACACGTATCACCTTCGCCTCCCACGGCGATCAGGTCGGCGGCATAGACCTCGACGGGGCGCGGAGGTAGGTCCACCGCATTGCCCTCGCGAGCAGACTTGTAGGCGCGAACGCCATTGACCGAGATAGCCGAAAACGCCGGCGGCACCTGCATCTGCGGACCCAGCATAGCGGCCAAGCGCTCACGGGCATAGGCAGGATCGCGGAGCTCGTTGGCAACAGCCACCGTGCGGACCGCCTCGCCCTCCGCATCATCGGTATTGGTCTCGGCGCCAAACGAGATGTCGGCGACATAGCTTTTGGTATCGAGCGTGAGCATGCCCAGCAGACGGGTGGCCTGGCCCACACCCACCACCATGACACCCGATGCCATGGGGTCGAGCGTGCCGGCATGGCCGACGCGTCGCTCATGGAGGGCGCGCCGGCATTGCGAAACCACATCGTGGGACGTGCAGCCCACCGGCTTATCGACGGCGAGCAGCATATTCAGTTGAGAAGGCGTACGACGAGCCATGTACCATCCAAAAAGTTAAAGCTCGACGGTCACCGAAGCGGGATCCTCCCCTACCAGTTCGGCCAGCATGGGAAGTGCCACGGTGAGCGTCTCGAGAATCGTTCCGTTGTTGGAGAAACCGGCGGCAGCAGGATGTCCGCCTCCGCCAAAGGCAGCAGCGATCTCGGACACGTTGAGGTCACCCTTGGAGCGCAGGTTGCCGCGCACCTTGGTATCGCCCTCAATGCCCTTCAGGAACAGGCAGACCTCGACGCCCATCACCGAGCGCACCACGTCAACCAGACCGTCGCACTCATCCGAGGTGACACCGCACGCCTCAAGGTCACTCTGGTACGCGTAGCTATACGCGACGCGCCCGTGGGCCACCGTCTTAATGCGGCCCATAACGATGGACTTGAGGTGCAAAAACTCAACGCGCATGCTCTGGTAGACCTCGAGTGCCACACGCGCCGGATCGGCACCGTGGGCAACCAGACGCGAGGCTGCATGGAACGCGGCTGCATCGGCGTTTTGGTACTGAAAACGGCCGGTATCGGTAACCAAACCACACAGCAGGCAGGTCGCAACGCCATCACGTGCGACAATGCCGCAATTGTCCAAGAAGCGGTCGATGATCATGGCGCAGGCTGCAGCTTCGACGCGCCTCAGGCTGAGCTCGGCAAACTCCTCGCGCGCCGGATGGTGATCGAAGCACACCACATGCTTGGAGCGACGAAGCACCTCGGCGGAATTATTGAGACGCTCGACGACCGGCACGTCCACCGAGATGAACAGGTCCGGATTGCCGGTATACGCAGATGCCGGTACCAGGCGATCGGAGCCTTCCATAAAGCGGTAGATGCGCGGAACCGGATCATCGTCTGCCAGCAGCAGGGCAATGTCCTTGTTAGGGAAAAACTTCATAAGCGAGAGGCCCAGACCCAACACGGAGCCCAGGGCGTCGCCATCGGGAGAAGTGTGTCCCGAAATCGCAATGGAGGACGCACCCTCGATGAGCTCGAGGATGCGTCGCTGAATATCTGCAGACTCGCACGAGGCGAGGTCGGCGGAATTAGTCATCTAAAGCTGCCTCCTGGGCGGCATCCGCTATCGGATAGCCGTCCTCGTCCTTTTCGATCGCAAGCGTGGCGGGAACGTTTTCCAGCGCACGCGTGATGCGCTCGGCCTCATCGGTCGAGCGATCGATGCGAAAATCGAGCTCGGGCGTGACGCGCCAATCGAGCGAGCGGGCCAACAGGCTACGGATGCGGCCCTTGGCGCTGGCGAGCGCCTCCATGACCTCGTCGTAGCGGCTCGCGTCGCACGACACGTACACGCGCGCGAACGAACGGTCCACCGCGACCTCGACCGCGGTCAGGGTGACCAGGTCGAGACGCGGATCGGAAACCTCAAAGAGCAGGATATAACCGAGCTTCTCGCGAAGCTGCTCGCCCAAACGGCGGGTTGCCTGCGTTTGCTTCATAGCGCTACCCCCTACTCGGTACGGGCAACCTGATCGATGCGGTAGCCCTCAATGGTGTCGCCAGGCTTGATGTCCTGGAAGTTCTCCAGGCCAATACCGCCCTCGGAGCCGCTCTTAAGGCTCTTGGCCTCGTCCTTGTAGTGGCGCATCGAGGCGATTTTACCGTTGAAGACCACGATACCGTCGCGCACCAGGCGCACGGAATCGGTCGCGGCGATCTCGCCCTCTTCGACGCGGACACCGGCGGCGATACCGACCTTGGGCACCTTGAAGGTGTCCAGAACGGTCGCGGTGCCCGTGGAAACCTCGACCTCGGTGGGCTTGAGCATGCCGATACGGGCTGCGTCGAGGTCCTCGAGGCACTTGTAGATGACGTCGTAGCAACGGATCTCGACGCCCTCGCGCTCGGCGGCGGAGCGGGCCTTGCCGTCGGGACGGACGCCAAAGCCGATGATGATGGCGTTGGAGGCGTCGGCCAGAACGACGTCGGTCTCGTTGATGGCGCCAACGGCGGAGTGGATCGTGTTGATGCGCACCTCGGACTGGTCCATCTTGTCGAGGGAGTCCTGAAGGGCCTCGATAGAACCCTGGACGTCGGCCTTGATGATCAGGTTGAGCTCCTTGACCTCGGCGTCGGCGATGGTCTCGAAGAGGTTCTCGAGCGTCACATGCTTCACGCGGCTCTGCTCCTCGATGCGGGCCTTGAGCGAACGCTCGTCGGCCAGGGCGCGAGCCTCGCGCTCGTCCTCGAACACGCGGAACTCATCGCCGGCGTTGGGGACGGACTGCAGGCCCAGAATCTCGACGGCGTCGGAGGGACCGGCTTCGGTGACGGCGTTGCCCTTGGGGTCGAGCATGGCGCGGACGCGGCCGTAGGTAAGGCCGGCGACCAGCGTATCGCCCACGTGCAGGGTACCGCGGGTCACGAGCACCGTGGCAACCGAGCCGCGGCCCTTGTCGAGCTTAGCCTCGAGGACGTTGCCCGAAGCGAACGTATCGGGGTTGGCCTTGAGCTCGAGCACGTCGGCCTGGAGCAGGACGGTCTCGAGCAGGTCGTCGATACCGATCTTCTGCTTGGCCGAGATGTTGACGAACATGTTCTGTCCGCCCCACTCCTCGGGGATGATGCCGTACTCGGTGAGCTCCTGGCGCACGCGGTCGGGGTTGGCACCCGGCTTATCGATCTTGTTGACGGCGACGACGATGGGTACGCCGGCAGCCTTGGCGTGGTTGATGGACTCGATGGTCTGGGGCATGATGCCGTCGTCGG
>CAJJZM010000092.1:0-8342 GCA_905197595.1 uncultured Collinsella sp. | reverse complement strand
CGGCCGCATCACCAAGTTTACCGAGAAGCCCGAGAAGCCCGATTCGAACCTCGCGTCCATGGGCATCTACATCTTCTCGGCCGACGTGCTGATCGAGGCGCTCGAGGAGGACGCTCTGGACCAGCGCTCGAGCCACGACTTTGGCAAGGACATCATCCCCAAGCTGCTCGGCGAGAACAAGCGCCTGTACAGCTACGAGTTCCACGGTTTTTGGAAGGACGTCGGCACCATCGCCAGCTTCCACGAGACCTCGATGGACCTGCTGGGCAACAACCCCGAGTTCGATCTGTTCGACAAGAACTTCCCCATCATGTCCAACATCACCACGCGTCCGCCGCACTACATTGGCCCGGACGGCCGCCTAGACGACTGCCTGGTCTCCAATGGCTGCAAGATCTACGGCACCGCTCGCCACTCGATCCTTTCGACCGATGTCATTATCGAGGAGCGCGCCGTGGTCGAGGACTCCGTGCTGCTGCCGGGTGCGCACGTTAAGAGCGGCGCGCACATCTGCCGCGCTATTTTGGGCGAGAACTCCACGGTCGAAGAGGGCGTGAAGCTCGGCTCTGTCGATACCACCAAGGATACGGCCGTCGTTGGAAATGACGTCGTTATCGGGAAGGGGGAATGATCCGATGATCAATCGCAAGGCCATCGGTTATATCACCGCTAACTACTCTTCGTCCTACGGCAGTGTCCTGCTCAAGGACCGCCCCATCGCGTCCGTTCCGTTTTTGGGCCGCTACCGCCTGATCGACTTTCCGCTGTCCAACATGATGAATGCCGGCATTAAGACCGTCGGCGTCGTCATGCCGGGCAACTACCGCTCCCTGATCGACCACGTGGGCTCGGGCAAGGACTGGGGCCTGGACCGCAAGAAGGGCGGCCTGTTCATGGTGCCCGGCAACGCGTACGGCACCACCAAGGGCGGCATGCGCTTCCTGCTGCGCGACATCATCTCCAACAAGACGCTGTTCCAGCGCTCGGAGAATCCCTATGTTGTGATGATGGGCACCAACATCATCTTTAACATGGATCTCAACACCATCATCGAGGCGCACGAGAACTCCGGCGCCCAAATGACCGTGGTGTACTGCAAGGCCACGCGCAACGTCGATGACGAGACCAAACTCGAGATTAACGAGAACGGCCGCCTGACGGGCGTGAGCGCCGGCGTCGTGTACGGCGACAACGCCTCCATGGACTGCTGCATCGTCAACCGCGAGACGCTGCTCGAGATCATCGACCACTACCAGGCCGCCGACTATCTGGACCTGCTCGAGGCACTCCAGGGCGACTTTGGCAACATCGACGTGTGCAGCTACGAGTACAAGGGCGAGGTCGTGGGCGTGTTTAGCGAGAAGTCGCTGTATCGCCGCAGCATGGACCTGCTCGACCAGACCGTCGCCGATCAGCTCTTTGACCCCGAGCGCCCGATCCTGACCAAGGCACACGACGTGCCGCCTTCGCGCTATGCGACCGGCAGCCACGCCTGCAACTCGATCATCTCGGCCGGTTGCATCATCAAGGGCACCGTGCGCAATTCGATCCTGTCGCGCGGCGTTGTGGTTGAGGAAGGCGCATCGGTGACCAACTCGATCATCAACCAGAGCTGCATCATCAAGAGCGGCGCACGCGTCGAGAACGCCATCCTGGACAAGAACAACGTGGTTCCCAACAACACCGAGCTTCGCGGCACGCCCGAGAACATCCTGGTGCTGGGCAAGGCTCCGTTAACTTCCGACACCACCATCGTACGTTAACGTTGGCACCGCAACATCGCTCGTAACATGTAGAATAGCCGCCCGGTTAGCGCCAGGCGGCTATTCTCGAATTGAAACATGGGAGACAATATGGCAGATTCCAGCAAAAAGATGCAGATCGTGTTTGCCTCGGCCGAGTGCGCACCGTTTGTTAAGACCGGTGGCCTGGGCGACGTGGCGGGCTCGCTGCCTGCGGCGCTCGTGCGCGCCGGCGCCGAGGTCATCGTGATGGTGCCCAAGTACGCAACCATCAAGGACGAGTACAAGGCGCAGATGGAGCACTTCTCCGACTTTTACGTGAGCCTGGGCTGGCGCAATGAGTACTGCGGACTCGAGAAGCTCGAGCACGACGGCGTCACCTATATGTTCATCGACAACGAGCGCTACTTTGCGCGCGACTATCCGTACGGCTTCTTTGACGACGGCGAGCGCTTTGCGTTCTTCTCCAAGGCCATCACCGAGAGCCTGCAGCACCTGCCGGCCGGCTTTGAGTGCGACATCCTGCACTGCAACGACTGGCAAACGGCGCTGGCGCCCGTGTTCTTGCGCGAGTTCTACCAGGGCCTGCCGCTGTATGACCGCGTCAAGACCGTGTTCTCGATCCACAACGTGGCGTTCCAGGGCCAGTTTAGCGACACTGTGATGGAAGACATCCTGGGCGTGGCGCATATTCCTGCGGCCGCCTCGCAGCTGCGTTGCGACGCCTGCAGCATCAACTACATGCTGGGCGCGCTGCGCTATGCCGATGCCATCACCACGGTGAGCCCCACCTATGCCAACGAGATCCAGACGCCCGAGTTTGGCGAGGGCCTGGACGGCGTGCTGCGCGAGCGCTCCTATGCGCTGCAGGGCATCCTCAACGGCATTGACGTGGCGGGCTTTGACCCGGCGACCGACAAGCGCATTGCCGCCAACTACACGGTTGACGACCGCGCGGGCAAGGCCGTGTGCAAGGCCAAGCTGCAGGAAGAGCTGGGGCTCGAGGTTCGCGACGACCGTCCGCTCATGGTGATGGTCACGCGCCTGACGCGCCAGAAGGGCATGGACCTGGTCATGTACGCGCTCGACCGCATTCTGGCCGGCGGCGTGCAGGTGGCGGTGCTGGGCACCGGCGACCGCGACTACGAGGACGGCCTGCGCTACTTCCAGGACAAGTACCCCGGCACCATGGCCGCGCGCATCGAGTTCGATCCTGCGCTGTCGCAGCGCATGTATGCTGCCGCCGACATGTTCCTGATGCCGTCGAAGTTTGAGCCCTGCGGCCTGTCGCAGATCATTGCCATGCGCTACGGCACCCTGCCTATCGTGCGCGAGACCGGTGGTCTGAAGGACACTGTGATTCCGTATAACGAGTTTACCGGCGAGGGCACGGGATTCTCGTTTAGTAACTTTAACGGCGACGAGATGGGCGACGCCGTGTTCCGCGCGGCGCGTCTGTTCTGGGATAACCGCGACGCCTGGAACCAGCTGGTAACGCAGGCCATGAGCCAGGACTTTAGCTGGACGCGCTCGGCCGACAAGTATCTGGACCTGTACTTCTTTATGCATCCGGAGATTGAGCGGCCGGCGGCTGTTGTCGACGAGCCTGTGGTTGTGGCTGAGAAAGTTGAGGCCGAGCCCGAGCCCAAGGCCGAGTCGGTTGTTGAGGCGCCCGCTGCTGCTGAGGAGCCCAAGGCTGAGGAGAAGCCGGCTGCGAAGCCTGCGGCAAAGAAGACCACGACTCGTAAGACGACGACTAAAAAGGCCACGACAACAAAGGCCGCTGCGAGCAAGACCACCACTGCCAAGGCAACTACCGCCAAGGCAGCGACCACGCGCAAGCGCACCACCGCAGCTGTCAAGAAGGCCGCCGAGGCCGAGGTCGTTCCCGAGGTAAAGGCCGAGACCGCTGCAGCCGAGGTTAAGCCCGCGGCAAAGGCTCCGGCCAAGACCGCCGCCAAGAAGACGACCGCGTCCAAGAGCACAACCAAGACCCCTGCCACCAAGAAAGCTACAGCTACCAAGGCCACTGCAACGAAGGCTGCCGCAAAGCCGGCCGCCAAGGTCGAGGAGACGCCTGCCGAGTCCAAGGCGGAGGCAACCGTCGAGGCCAAGCCTGCCGCCAAGACCACCTCGCGCAAGCGCACGACGACAGCCAAGAAGACCATGGCAAAGACCGCAACTCCCAAAGCAGAGACTAAGCCCGCTGCTGCCAAAGAGGAGCCCAAGGCCGAGGTAAAGGCCAAGCTGACGCCGAAGGCCGCTGAGGTCAAGGCCGCACCGAAGGCAGAGGCTAAGCCCGAGCCTGCCAAGGAGACTCCGGTCTCCCCCGCCACTCCGGCCGAGGAAAAGGCTCCGACCAAGAAGACCTCCGTCCGCAAGGCAACTGCCACCCGCAAGCGCCGCTAATCCTGACGATTAAAACTTAATCCTCAACGCAAAAGAGGGCGCCCCAAGCAGGCGCCCTCTTCTTGGTTGAACCCCGCATTAAAAAGAGGGCCGGTTTACTACGACAAAATGGCTCCGGCCGACCACGGCGAGTAATCATCGAAATTGGCAACGCTTCTACCTGCAGTTTTAATATCACTAAAATGACTGTGGTTGAGATCATTCAATTCGTCGTAGTAAACCGGAGCTGTTTTGTTTGGCTACAAATACTATCTACATAGGCGTTTTCGAGTATCGCGATAATGTGGATGGTAAAACGATTTTCTAGGACAACCGTTCGCCGATAATGAGCGGCTGTAGTTTATACAACTAAAGTGCAACGATATACTTAAGTACTGTGCGTTTAGCCCATGGCCCGTTGGCCATGACTGTATAGAACTGGACCGTACTATGAGATTGATTCACAACAGCCGCCTGCCGCAGTTTCGCACTCCGTTTGGCGCTGTGACCACTGGAACTTCCGTTGCACTCTCGGTGATTTTGGAGGATGCCGACCCCAACCAGGCAACGCTTACGCTGCGCACCTGGGTCGATGAAATCGGTGAGTCTCTGTATCCCATGACGCACGAGGGCGACGGCATATTTACTGCAGAGCTTGAGTGCACCGAGCCCTGTCTTATCTGGTACAGCTTTATCTGCAATATCGAGGGCCAGCCCGAGGTTCGCCTAGGCGCGCCGCAAGGTCGCACCGGCGGCGAGGGCGTAACCTACGACTACGCCGAAGTGCCGTCGTTCCAGGTCACCGTCTACAAGCACCGCGAGAACCGTCCCACCTGGTACGAGCGCGGTATGGTCTACCAGATCTTCCCCGATCGCTATGCTCGCGACGAAAACTGGCGCGAGCGCACGCTGGCCGAAGTCGAAAAGCCACGCAACGGAATCCAGCGCCGCATGGTCGAGGACTGGAACGAGCCGCCCGTGTACGAGCGTGCCGAGGACGGATCCATCAAGACCTGGGACTTTTACGGCGGCTCGCTCAAGGGTATCCAAAATGACCTGCCCCGCATCGCCGAGCTGGGCTTTACGGCCATCTACCTCAACCCCATCTTTGAGGCCGCGAGCAACCACCGCTACGACACGGCCGACTACACCAAGATCGACCCAATCCTGGGCACCGAGCAGGATTTTACCGAGCTGTGCCAGGCAGCCGAGAAGCTGGGCATCTCCATCATCCTGGACGGCGTCTTTAACCATACGGGTGACGACTCCATCTATTTCAACCGCTACGGCAACTACCCCGGCGTGGGCGCGTGGCAGAGCGAGGACTCGCCGTGGCGCGATGCGTTTTATTTCCACGAGGACGGCTCGTACGACTGCTGGTGGGGCGTGGGCAACATGCCCGCCATCAATGAGAGCTCCGAGCTGGTACGCGAGCGGCTTCTGAGCAAGGACGGCGTGATCCGTAAATGGCTACGTGCCGGCGCTCATGGCTGGCGCCTGGACGTCGCTGACGAGCTTTCCGACGACTTCCTGGCCGAGATCAAGAAGGCCGTACTTGCCGAGAAGCCTGATGCACTGTTGCTCGGCGAAGTCTGGGAAGACGCCTCCAACAAGATCAGCTACGGCCATCTGCGTCGCTACCTACAGGGCTCCGAGTTGGACTCTGCTATGGATTACCCCTTCCGCGACATGGTCATCGGCTTTTTGATGGGCTACAAGAACGCCTACCAGGCAGCCGAGGAAATCGAAACCCTGCGCGAGAACTATCCCCGTGAGGCCCTGTCCTGCGCACTTAATCTGCTTTCGAGCCACGACCGTCCGCGCATTATCTCGGTGCTCGGCGGCGGCCCCGACGAGTCGCAGCTGCCCGAGTGCGAGCGCAGCAAATGGCGCCTGGACGAGAACTCGATGGGCCTGGCCAAGAGCCGTTTTTGGCTCGCCACGCTCATGCAGATGACCTTCCCCGGCGTGCCTTCGATCTACTACGGCGACGAATACGGCCTGGAGGGTCTAACCGATCCGGGCAACCGCCGCACCCTGCCGACCAAGGACCAACTGCACGACTTCGACACGCTGGCTATTGTCAAAAACGCCTCCGCCGTACGCCGCGCACTGCCGTTTATGATCGACGGCGAGATCAAGGCCTTCGCGCTCAACGACGAGGTGCTGGCATACAACCGCACGGGCAGGGATGGCGAGTCCGCGACGGTTATCATTAACCGTAGTCTGCGCAATTCGCACCGCGTGACGATTCCGGCGCTCGACGAATGCGCGAGTGACGTGATCAGCGGTCACGAGTGCGAGATCCACAACGGCACGGTCACGCTCGATTTGTATCCGCTGGGCTCGTCGATCATCTATCACCATGCCGAGCAGCGCCTGCAGGAGCCGCTCGATCACGGCGCGGGCGTTGTGTGCCATATCACCTCGGTACCGACCGATGACGGCAAGCCCGGTACGATCGGCGCACCCACGCGTCGCTTTATCGACCATCTGGCCGCCATGGGTATGCGCTACTGGCAGGTTCTCCCCGTCAACCCTACGGACTTCTTCCGCTCCCCTTACGCCGGTCCCTCAGCTTTTGCGGGCAATATCGACCTGCTGCCCGAGAGCCAAGAGGAGCTGGCGGCCGACTTTGAGACTTGGAAGGCCCGTGGCGGCGAAGATGCCGATCCGCTCTACACCGCGTTTAAACATCGCAACGCCGATTGGCTCGAGAAATACTGCGTCTACATGGCCGTTAAGAAGTACTTTAAGGGCGAGTCGCGCCACGATTGGCCGACGGATGTCGCGCGCTACAACGAGCACCTGATTGACGACAAGCGTTTCCACGACGAGGCAGAGCTGCAGGCGTACATGCAGTACCGCTTTGACCTAGCCTGGTGCGAGCTCATGAACTACGCGCACAAGAAGGGCATCGAGGTCATCGGCGATATCCCGATGTATGTCTCGGACGATTCGGCCGATGCATGGAGCGAGCCCGAGAACTTCTGGTTGTCCGATACCGGCAAAGCGATTGAGATTTCCGGTGCGCCGCCCGACAACTTTGCGCCCGAGGGCCAGGTGTGGGGCAACCCGACGTTCCGCTGGGGCCACATGAAGCAGAACGGCTACCGCTGGTGGATGGACCGCCTGCGTCGCGCGTTCTCGCTCTACGACCGTGTGCGCCTGGACCACTTCCTGGGCTTCCATAGCTACTTTAGTATCCCCGCGGGCAAGGCTTGCGCCGACGGTCGCTGGCTGGCGGGCCCGGGCAAGGACCTGTTTCAGACCGCCTACGACGAGCTAGGTCCGCTCAACTTTATCGCCGAGGACCTGGGCTATTTGACGCCCGGTGTTCGCGCCATGGCTTCGACCTGCGGTTTCCCCGGCATGGACGTGCTGGAGTTTAGCGACTACGACGTTCGTTGCGGTGTGCATCCCACGCCCGGCAAGATTCTGTACACCTCGACGCACGATACGTCGACGCTGGCCGGTTGGTGCACGCGTTCCTTTGCGGGTGGCGACGTGCCGAGCGGTGTTGAGGTGGCGTCCAAGCTGATGAGCGACGCGCTGGCAAGCGACGCTCCCCTGGTGATGATGCCGCTGCAAGATGTCTTGGGGCTGGGCGACGACGCGCGCATGAACGTTCCGGGCGTGGCCACGGGCAACTGGACCTGGCAGGCTGACGAAACCGATGTTGCGGCCGCCGAGGGCAAAACTTCGCAGCTCCTGCGCAACACCCATAGATTCTGGGGCGAAGCGTGATAAAACCCCCGATATAGGGTACAGTTACAGCTGTTTGAATTTTTGCGGGCAGAGCGATCTGCCCGCTTTGTGCTGAAAAGGAAGTATTATGGCGCGCTACGATTACAAGTGCTCGAGCTGCGGCAACGTGTTCGAGGTTGAGCATCCCATGTCCGAGACCCCCGAGGTCCTATGCCCGAGCTGCGGTGCCCCGGCGGTCAAGACGTTCTCGGCCAGCGGTATTAAATTTGAGGGCAGCGGTTTCTACAACACCGACCAGCGAAGCGGTGGCTCCAGCACCAGCGCCACAAACGGCTGCTGCGCCAACTGTCCGCATAACCACTAGAAACCAACCAACCCCGCGATCAACACCGATCGCGGGGTCGCTTCTTTGCGCTATAGGTAGCTAATTAATTTTTAATAATTAGCATAATTTAAAATCCGCCCATACCGGCATAATAGGGATCGTCACAGGTACCATCGCCA
>CAJJZM010000091.1:0-8449 GCA_905197595.1 uncultured Collinsella sp. | reverse complement strand
ACAATCCCGAAGGCCGAAGATTTTAAGTCTCCTGCGTATGCCAATTCCGCCACGCCCCCGTGAGACTAGAAGTCTAGCACAAGCCGTCCGTTACGCGTTGACGGCCATCGAGTGTTGCCCCGACTTCTCCAGGAACTCCTGGAACTTGGCTTCGTCGCCCTTGTTCTTGTACTGCAGGGCCAGCAGGTATTCCAGGCGGCAGCTCTTGACCTTATCGTCGCCGGCCTCCTCGAGCATGCGCTCCAGCTCGGGAATATCGTTGTGGCGCTTGAGGATCATCGTGTCGTACATCAGCTGACACTCGTGTGCAACCGCTTCGGCTTGACCGCCCTCAAAGCCCTTGATCTCGTGCAACAGCTCCTTGGACTTTTTGCGGTCCTCCTGGCCAACGTAGTAGTTAAAGGCCTTAATTACCAGGTCGACACGCTGCATCTTGGGGAGGTTGAGTCCCAGCAGCAGGTCGAACATCTCGTCGGCGCGCTTATGGTCCTCGCGCAGCAGATAGGAGTTCAGGCGCAGGTAGTCGCGGTTATAGCGCGGGTACAGCATGCTGGTGAGTTTGGCGTCGAGCAAACGATCGAACTCGTCCCACTGCTTGGCAGCCATAAGCTGCTGCAAGCGCTTGAACGTGGTGCGTTTTTTGACGCTAAAGAACACCGACACGCCGATGCAGATGATAACGACGGCGGTCCAGAGTGTGCGGGAATCGGGCATGTTAGGGTCCTTAGTCGCTCGTAGCGCGAGCGGTATGACAACACGTACTAGATGTATTATACGCAGCGCACAAGCAAACTGGCATAAAAGCTCATCGAGGCTGAGTGCCATCGCTCGCTGCGGTACACTTACCTAAAGTAAACCATGAAGGGAGACACTACCTATGAAGAAGATCGTTTTGGCTTGCGGTGCTGGCGCTGCTACTTCCACGCTTGTTGCCCAGAAGGTCGCCACCCTGCTCGACGCCAACGGTTACGCCGACAAGTACGAGATCGTGCAGTGCGCCATCTCCGAGGCCAAGGACTACTGCGACGAGGGCGCCGACCTGCTGATCGCCACCACCGTTGCCCCCGAGGGCCTCACCTGCCCGTACGTGAGTGGCGTGCCCTTCATGACCGGCATGAACCGCGTCGCTGCCGAGAAGGCCGTTCTCGACGTTATGGCTCAGTAGGCGCTGCCTGTATGAATGAGCAGAACGCCAATCCGGTCGAGCTCTTTGGCATGCGCGTTGCCCATGTGGGCATTAACGCCACCGACCCGGCAGATGCCTTGGAGATCGCGGAGCTGTTCTCGACGATGATGGGCCTGCCCGTTATTGAGACCCCGGTTTCGTACTTTAACGATTCGCTGATCGAGGTCATGAAGCAGAATGGTCGTGGCACCAAGGGCCACATTGGCTTTGCCGTCAACGACATCGATGCGGCCGAGAAGTGGTTTGCCGAGCGCGGACTCGAGGTCAACGAGGAGTCGCGCGTGCTGCTGCCCGACGGCGGCACCAAGCTCGTGTACTTTAAGCGCGAGTTCGCCGGCTTCGCCGTGCACCTGTGCCGCGAGTAGCGCACAGGCTGCTATAGCTAGCAAAAAGGGATAGGGCCGCATGGCCTTATCCCTTTTTTATGCCGAGGGGCTTTCTACCGCGGCAGGCGAATCGTAAAGCGGCTGCCGACCCCTTCGACCGAAGTCACACCGATGACGCCGCCGTGGCTGTCGACGATCCACTTGGCAATGGCGAGCCCCAGACCCGAGCCCTGCGCGCCGGCATCGCGCGCGTTGTCGGCGCGATAGAACCGTTCAAACGCGTGAGCTGCGGATTCTTGGTTCATGCCGATACCCTCGTCCTCAACACTTATGTCGATCGTGCCCATGCCCGCATCGGGCGTTATGCCAAATGTGATGGTCGTTCCCGCATCCGAGTACTTGGCGGCGTTTTGCACGATCACGCGCAGAGCCTGCTTCACGAGCGCCACGTCAACGGGTGCGTCGCAGCGCGGGTCGCTGGCAAGTGCAGCGTCAAAGGCCGGCCGATACGTGTGCGCGGCATCGATCATCTGCGATTCCTCGCATACCTCGCCGACCAGCGCGGCCAGGTTAGTATTCGCGCGCCGCAGGACCGTGCGCCCGGCATCGCCGCGCGCCAAAAACAGCAGCTGCTCCACGAGCTCTTGCATGTGCTCGCTTTCGGCCTTGAGCGAGGCAATGGACTCTGCTAGCACGTCCGGGTCGTCTTTGCCCCAGCGGTCGAGCATATTCACGTAGCCCTGAATCACCGCGATGGGCGTGCGCAGTTCGTGGCTCGCATCGTTGACAAAGCGCATCTGCTGCAGCTTGGCCTCTTGCATCTGACGCAGTAGGCGGTTGAGTGCAACCTCGATGCTTGCCAGGTCGGCGTCGCCGGTGGTGACGCTTGGTGAGTCGACGCTCGCGCGTTCGATGGCCTGCTCCAGTGTTTCCATCTTGCCGCCGGAGAGCTGCATGCGGCCGAGCTCGTCCACGCGCAGGGCCAGGTCGTTGAGCGGTGCCATGGTGCGGCGCACGCGGCGGGCGCCGCCGAGCATGTTGAGCACGCCGACGACCTGCCAGCTCGCAACGACAAGATAGAGAGGCCACAGTGCGACGAGGTCCTGCGCGAGGGGGAAGGTCTTGGTGGTGCGCGCAAGCTCGACGGTGTAGGTGAGCGTGGCCGGGTCCCAGCCGCGCACGGGCGTCAACGACATGCCGTGAACGGTGGCGCTGGGGATCCAACCTGCAGTAAACGCGCCGTCGGGCAGTGTCTGGTTGTAGCCATAGACGAGAATCGCCGCCGCAACAGCCAGCAGCAACAGATCGAGCCAGACGTAGCTCATCAGGCGGCGCCACATGTAGCTCCAGTTGATGGCGCGGGCGATGGAGGTGACGCGCTTGGCCTCGGCGTTACGCACGGCAGACATAGCCCACCCCGCGCACGGTCTGGATGATGCGGGCGCCGCCGGCGTCCTCGATCTTGGCGCGCAGGTGCGCGATGTGCACGTCGACGTTGTTGGTGTCGCCTACGTAGTCGTAGCCCAGCGCCTCGTGCGCGATGCGCTCGCGCGTGAGCACGGTCTCGGCATGCGCCATAAGCAGGGCGAGGACATCGAACTCGCGGGCCGTGAGCGCGATGGGCGAGCCGCCGACCGTGACTTCGCGGCGGTCGGGGTCGAGCGCAACCGAGCCCACGGCGAGCGCAGCGGGGGAGGGCGCGGCGGAAGCCTGGGTCGAGTCGCCGACCGGGGGCATCGCAGCGGCTCCGGCGCCCGCGCCGCCTGCCGTGCCCGCCCCAGTACCGGCGCCGCCAACGCCCGAAGCCGCTCGCACGGCTTCCGAGCGCTTCAGTGCCACGCGGATCCGTGCGAACAGCTCCTCAATCGCAAACGGCTTGGTCAGGTAATCGTCGGCGCCGGCATCGAGCCCGGCCACCTTGTCCATCACGGCATCGCGCGCGGTGACCATGATTACCGGCACATCCTTGTGCTTGCGGACGCGCCGCAGCACCTCCATGCCGTTGAGCTGCGGCAACAGCACGTCGAGCAGAATCAGATCGTAGTCGCGCTCCAGCGCCAGGTCCACGGCAGTGCGGCCATCGGCGGCGTGTTCCACCTGGTAGCCCTCGTGCTCCAGCTCGAGCGTCACAAAGCGGGCGATTTTCTCCTCGTCCTCTACGATCAAGATCCGTGCCATGCGTGCCCCCGTCTGCGATTACTTGTCGTCGTTGAGATTTTGCTTGATGTCGTCTGCGGCGTTGGCAGCGCTATCCATAAGGTTGTTGATGCTGCCGGGCACGTCGCCGTCGCTGTCGATGCGGTAGCGCATGCCAAAGAACAGGCCAATCAGCATCAGCCATATCGTGGCGCCCCAGGCAAACAGCGCGACGATGGGGATCAGGATGGGGATGTTGAGGATGATCGCATCGCGGCGCGTGGCGATAAACTTGGTGTCCAGACTCAGGCGGAAGAGCTTTTTGAGGTACTCCCACACGCTGTCCATCTTCTTGGAGAAGTCGGTCTTTTCGCTCGACTTTTCGTAGGCTGCCTGCGCGGCGACCATCTCGGCAGAGGGCTCATCGACTGGCGCGGACTCGGTGGCGGCATGCGCCGACGTGGTCTGGGTCTTGCCCTGCGACTCGAGCCAAATGATGGCATCCAGGACGTTGCCGTCGGCGGCATCGAGTGCTGCCTTGGCATCGGTGTAGCTCACGTTGCACTTGGTGCGGATGGTTTCAACTTTTTCGAGGTCGTCCATGACCTGTCCTTTCGTTCGATGGGCGCGACGCCGGGCGGTCTGCCCGGGCGCGAGCGTTGCGTTCGGCGGCCTGCGTTGCGCGGCGCCACCCCGCCCTTGGTCGAACTCTATAGTGCAGGTTATAGATTAAGCGATTCTTGAGCCAAGATTAATGTTGGATGAGTTTTTGGGTGGCAGTGGGAAAAGTATTAGACCTCGATAGCGGGAGATGGGGTGCCGATGACAAGCCGGCGGCAGAAATGGGATAAGCAAGGCGAACGGATCATATGGATCAAAATCGCGTTGCAAAAGTATGAGTTTCACATATGGATGTTATTGGGTGCGTGGGCCGCTGCACGGCAGCCATGGAAGGACCTTAATATTACTTAGGCATGCGGCATTTGACGCCAGTCCCAATTGAAAGGCCAAGGGTAAATGGCTCCATGGGCAAGTGATTCTGTTTGCTAATGACCGAAAGGGCCAATCCATCATGTTGATTAAGGTTTCTGTTTGCTTGCATGGTTCGCTAACTGCTAAAAGGTTGGCCGATTGACTGTTTATGGCATCGTTAGTCGTCGGTGTTTTATAACATTAATTTAAAATAGCTGCAGTGGCTGAATGAATATAGACAAAGGACTATCAATGGAGTGCAACTGGATTTACTTCCCATTAAACGGTCGTCCGCCGCAGTCGTTAATGGACGTTGTAAAAGCTGTAAATAAAAATATTGAGCAGATTCGTTCTGATAAGAACAGTGAGCACAGCGATAACGTACTCCGAATTTTGGAGTTCGATTTGAAACAATTTGGTTTCGATGTTGAGGCGGGGAAAAAGAAAAACGAGAAACTATCGATGCCAGTGTTGTATGGGGAGAAAGGCTTAATTGATAAAGCTTTTGAGGTCGATGCCGTCCATAGGGACACTAACACGATAGTGGAGATTGAGGCCGGGCGCGCTGTCGCGAACAACCAGTTTCTGAAGGATTTTTTTGAAGCGTGCATGATACAGGATGCAGCATATCTTTGTGTAGTCGTTCGTAATGTGTACAAGAGTGGTAACAACTCAAGCAGAGACTACGAAAGGGTCGTAACTTTTTTCAAAACATTGTATGCAAGCGGGCGCATGCCTGTTCCGTTAAAAGGCATTATGGTTATCGGGTACTAACTGCAGTGGTTCTTTCGGTTTTGGAATAGTTCCGCGTGTAACTATTTGTGTGTCGGGCACATGGTGACTTGGGCAGCGGCTCGGACTCAGCGGATGCGAACAGCATATATGCGGCAAGGTTTTCAAATTGTTTTAGAGGAAAACCTCTGCTGCTCAGTCAGCATTCGGCACCCTTCCCAACGCACGTATGATTAGCTTTTGAGATCGCTTCTGCTCTCTAATGGCGGCCGCAAGAGCCCTTCGACGTTCGATTTTGGCTTGCAGCTCATCAACCTTTGTAGCGGGTACATAGTCACTTTTGACCTTGTCGCCGACTCGATAGTTGAGATAGCAGTATTCGTGGCCCTTTATGTTTCGCATGCGGATGCTGCCCTTTGGAAGGAGACTGATTTCCTGCTCCATGAGGCCCAAGAGGCGGCTCGAGCGTGCATATTCCTCTTCTAGGACATCTTCTAAGACGGACATGGAGCCTCCTTTCCGAGTAGTTACCCTACATTCTATCAAATCCATTAAATTGTAGGGTAACTCAAGCATGTCCGCACGACATGTGACACTTAACCTGCCGCCTTGCTCTGTCGTGGCGGTGTGAATCAAAGCAACGACCCTCTAAGGAGTTCGATATCGATGAGTGATAACACCAAGCATCTCGCAAAGAAGTGCGTTAAGGACGCAGGACCGTGCCTTGCGCTGTGCGTAGCCGGCGCAGCGGTCGCGCTGCTGGCTGTTCTGGGGCCGTTCGACGTGCTCCGAAGTGCCAGCTCTCTGCACATTTGCATGGCCCTTGCCGGTGCCATGATGACCGGCGGTGTGCTAGATCTGATTTTTTGGGTGCTCGACCCGTTTGGATGGAAGAACGAGGGGTAAGCCCTAAGGAACGGAAGGGCTGGAACGGTTTGCTTGGCGATCGTGCAGAATGCGGGCTAGCGACTTACAGGGAAGTGGTGATCCGATGACGGTCTATGTGACAGGCGATATTCACGGCGGCCTCGACATGCAAAAGCTGCGCGATTGGGATCTTGGGGATAGCCTGACGAGCGACGACTATCTGATTATCGCCGGCGACTTTGGCTTTCCGTGGGATTTCTCTGCCGAGGAATGTGCCGACATCGCTTGGCTGGAGTCGCGCCCCTATACCGTGCTGTTCGTCGACGGCAACCACGAGCGTTTCGATCACTGGGCGGAGCGCCCCATGGAGTTGTGGCACGGTGGGCTGACGCAGCGCCTGTCGGATACCTCTCCCATACGACGCCTGACGCGCGGCGAGGTTTTTGAGCTCGACGGCTCAACGGTCTTTACCATGGGCGGCGCCACGAGCGTGGACAAGGAATACCGCATTCCGTATTCCAGCTGGTGGCCGCAGGAACTGCCGGACGAGCGCAACTTTGAGGAGGCACGGACAAAGCTCGACAGCGTGGGCTGGAAGGTCGACTACGTGATCACCCACACCTGCTCTACGCGCATGCTTTCGCCCACGCTCTATCCGGTGCCCGGCTGGAATTGCCCCGCCGTTGATCGGCTTACGGCGTTTTTCGATGAGCTGGAAGATCGCTTGGACTACAGGCGCTGGTATTACGGGCATTTTCATCGAGATGCCAACCCGGCCGAGCGCCATACCGTGCTCTACGACTGCATCGTTCGCCTGGGCGACGAACTCCAGCCCTGGGATGTTGCGTAGGGGTGGGGTGCCTGATTACTCAGCCGTTACGGTGATGTTCTCCCTGTGCTTGCGGATAACATCCCAGCTAAAATGCTCGACCAGCTGCTCGGCAGAGCGCGGCGTGGTGCCCGGCGCGATGCCCGTTTGCCCGGCGAGCCAGCCCAGCAGCGCTTCGGGCGTGCCAAAGCGGGCGCGGAGTTCGCCCAGGTCCAGATCGCGGTCTCGTTTGGAAAGGCGGCGGCCGTCCGGTGCCATGAGCAGCGGAATATGTGCGTAGTGCGGCGTGGGCAGTCCCAACAGGTGCTGCAGATAGATCTGGCGCGGCGTGGACCCCAGCAGGTCGCATCCGCGCACGACCTCGGTGACGCCCATGGCAGCGTCGTCGACCACCACGGCTAGCTGATAGGCAAACACGCCGTCGCTGCGGCGCACCAAAAAGTCGCCGCACTCGGTGGCGAGTGCTTCGCATTGGGCGCCGTACGTGCGATCCACAAATTCGATCACGTCGTCTGCGAGGTCGTCGACGGTGGGCACGCGCAGACGTGTGGCCGGGGCGCGCAGGGCGCTGCGGCGGGCCACCTCCTCGGCCGAAAGACTTCGGCAGGCGCCACGGTAGATGGGCGTGCCGTCGCTCGCGTGCGGTGCACTCGCGGCGTGGAGCTCGGCGCGCGTGCAAAAGCAGGGATAGGTGAGGCCGGCGTCTTTCAGCCGGCGCAAGGCGCTCTCGTACAGGTCCAGGCGGTCGTGCTGGTAGTAGGGGCCTTCGTCCCACTCCAGCCCCAGCCAGGCCAGGTCGTCAATCAATTGGGCGGCAAGTTCCGGGCGCTTGCAGCGATCGTCCAGGTCCTCAATGCGTAACACGATGCTGCCGTCCTGGCTGCGGGCCGAAAGCCATGCGCACAGGCAGCTGAACACGTTGCCCAGGTGCATACGGCCCGAGGGCGACGGGGCGAAGCGCCCCACGACGGGCGCGGGAGCGGCCGGCGTCGTTGGCGTGTCGGCGGCGGGTGTTGCTATGTTGCGTGCGTTGATGTCCATGCGGACGAGTATAGCGCGGGGCGCGGTGGGGGAGACGCTCGCGCAGCTTTAACACGAAAAAGATGCCGGAAAAGTTTGGAAAATCTGAGCTTTTCCGCCATTTCTCTTACAGCAAATTTTTTTATTATTTCTCTCAAAAAAAGGTTGACATTTGGCCTATTTTGGGCTTATAATGGCCAAGCGGTCGTTGAGAGACAGCCGTTTGAAAGATGAACATGCGGGTGTGCTGGAATTGGCAGACAGGCTAGCTTGAGGTGCTAGTGTTCGTATGGACGTGCGGGTTCAAGTCCCGCCATCCGCACCATCTTTTTAAAAATCAAATATGCGCGAGTGGTGGAATTGGCAGACTCGCTAGATTCA
>CAJJZM010000090.1:0-8577 GCA_905197595.1 uncultured Collinsella sp. | reverse complement strand
CGGGTGCCCTACCGGGAGTAGCCCCGACGGTTGACAAAACTATAGGAACACCCAACGACTAGTCATTGGGGACGTTCTTTTTTGTCTAGTCGTCGGGGACACTCTTTGCGGGTTTGCGAGCGATTTGTTCGTTTGCTGACGTGCGGGTGTTCATTTGTCGACTTCTTTGGCTGTGGCCACCTGTTGTTTCTGTGGTGGCTGCGGGCATCTGGCTCAAAAGGGCGGGTTGGCTGTCTATGTCTACCTGCGGTTTCTTTGCGGTGCGCTCATTCGGTCAAGTGCCCCGTCAAGTGTTTGGTTAGCATCTGGTTTGCAGTCGACGGCCTATTTTGCCCGCGCTTGCCTCGGTTGCCCACCCTCCTCGTAAGCTCAAATTGAGGTCCATCAGTTTGAGGAGGATGCCATGACTGACCAAGTTTTTGACCGAGCACAGCTGGCCGAAGCCGTCGGCAACGATATTGCCGACATGGCTCACTTTTGGATGCTGCGGAAGTTTCAATTCCTGGAGCCGGCGCGCGAGCAGTTCGAGATTATCGTCGATCCGTGGCTCAGCTATTGCGAGGAGCCTTCTCAAAACGAAATCATGGCCTACAACATGGCGTTTACCGATTGGCTGCTGTTTGAGCGCCCCTATTACCACGGCAAGACGCTGTTGGAGCTGTACGTGGACGAGCCGCCAGCGTCAATTTCTCCTGCTTCGCTCGGGAGACTTAAGCAGGTACGCGACACGCAGTATTTCTCGCGCTTTGGCATTTTGGACAAGGATCCCGCGACTGGCATGGTCGTGCTGAAGGACACGCGCGCCGACCGTCGCTTTGACGTCTACGACCCACATATCGTGCAAAAGGAGCACTGGAACGATGGCGCGATTGCGGTGCGACTCGCGTGCGTCGACGATGTCTGGCTGACGGCGGGGCAGCTCTACCTGTATGACATCGCGCGCCTGAGCGACACGGCGGTCGACGGGCCGGGCGCGGTGCATCCCGAGGACCTAGAGGACGGTTTCGACACCTCGTGCATCAGCTTCTTTTTGCGCCTGGTCCGCGACATCATGGGCGCCCAGGGGCGGTACGTGAAGTCGCTCAATATTTACGAGCAGGAATGGGAGTAGGGGTGGGCTGTCGCCCGCCTTGCCTTCTGCCTTTATGTCTCGATTTGTAACGTTTAGGGACCTGGAGAACGTCTACCTGTTACAGATCGAGACGAACGCTTGGGCGCCGCTGGTTTGTCTAAATCTGTAACGTTTTGGGGTCTAGAGAACGTCTACCTGTTACCGATTGAGACGTTTGGCACCTGGCTGGGGGAATGTCTCAATCTGTAACATCTAACGGCCAAAAATTGGTCTTCCTGTTACAGATCAAGACGCTTGTCGACGGCGGCAACAGCGGCGATGGCCCATTTCTTCGATGTGGTGGTGATGGAAGTGTCTAATACCGTTCTCAAACACAAGCATACGGCTCGCAACACGTTGGCGCGGAATAGGATGCTTGCCAGGCTCACGGAGGCGGCTGAACTAGGCGTGCTGCTTGTGACGCACGACAATGCCGAGCTCATGTGGCTGCGGCGTCATGTGGGGACCGATGACATTGCGGAGCCTGAGTCGCACCTGTTCTGTTTTCAGCATGATTGGGATGCGTTGACGCCGACGGAGCGAGCGCTGCGGACCATCAAAGGGCTTGCGGAGTTTCATCCCGATTGGGCGTTTTGGGGTTACGACGCGGCACTTTTGTGGGGTCTGGAGGTGCCAAATGATCTGCTTGGGCCGCGATTTCTTGTTAAGACAGGTTGCTCGGTGCCGCTGAGTGCAGGATGCCGGCTGTTGCGTCCGCAGGCGGCGGGTGCGCTTGAGCGCGTCGACGGCGTGCGAGTGACGCCGTTTTGGCGCACGGTGAAGGATTGTCTGCTGCGTGCGCCGTTTTCGTATGGTCTGGCGATCGCCGATTCTGCGCTGCGGGCGAAGGGCATATCGCGCGACGACCTCTGCGAACGGCTCCAGGCCGATTGCGAGGGCAGACGCGGGTATCGCAGGGCTCAGGTGATTGCGTCCCATGCGGACGGGCTGT
This sequence comes from uncultured Collinsella sp., assembly GCA_905197595.1. Classification (GTDB taxonomy): domain Bacteria; phylum Actinomycetota; class Coriobacteriia; order Coriobacteriales; family Coriobacteriaceae; genus Collinsella. The sequence goes on along the minus strand of CAJJZM010000090.1, from coordinate 6,514 downwards.
CCGAAAACGGTGGCGAGTCTCGATTCCGGGCGTTCTTTATTGCATACGGTTTTCCGGTGCCAGAGTTGCAGGTGGAGTTTCGTGACCCGCTTGATTCGAGCCAAGTGTTTCGCGTTGATTATTTCTGGAGGCTCGAGGACGGGACGTGCGTGATTGGCGAGCTCGATGGAAAGGGAAAGTATGCCTTGCAGAACGACGAGGGTCGGGAGTCGGTCGACCCATTCGTGGCAGAACGTCAGCGAGAGTCCCATCTGACGATGCTCGGACATAAAGTACTGAGGTTTACGTTTGATGAGCTCAAGAATCCGGGGAAGCTGGCTGAAAAGATGAGACTGGCGAACATTCCGCAGCGGGTCAATCTGGCGGAGGAATGGAGACGGCAGTGGTATGGGCGCTAAGGGGTGCAACTGACGCGGAGGTGGTTGTTCCTGCCGAGTTTGTCTCAATCTGTAACAACAAGGGACCGTTTGGCCTCGTAACTGTTACAGATTGAGACGGAAGGTTGGCTACCGCTAAAAGATCTCAATCTGTAACATCTAGAGGCCGAAAACCTGTCTACCTGTTACAGATTTAGACGTTTGACGACGGGGCTGGAGAATATCTCAATCTGTAACATTTACAGGCCAAAAATCGACCTAACTGTTACAGATTGAGACAAAGGTTGGACGCGGTGCCGAAAGATCTCGATCTGTAACATCTAGTAGCCCAAAAAACCGGGTTTACTGTTGCAGATCGAGGCGTTCGGCACACACGGCTGGGGCATCGCCGCGCTGACCTCTCTATCCTCACATTCTCCCTTTTCTCCGTTAACCGATACATCGGCTGCATCTCCGTCGCCTTGGGCGATAATGGACAAATGTTCAAGTTAATCGTGAGGGAGGAGCTCGATATGGCGTCTGCCGATCGTTCTACGTTGTTTATCAATGCGACCATTCTGGATGGCTCGGAGCATATGGAGCCGCAACCCGATATGGCCGTGACTGTTGAGCGCGGCGTCATCACCTGGATGGGGCCGAGTGCTGTGGCGCAGGCGCCGGCGGGTGCCGAGGTTATCGACCTGGGCGGTGCGTATCTCATGCCCGGTCTCATCAATATGCACGTGCATCTGTGCGGTTCGGGCAAACCGGTCTCGGCGGGCGATGCGGGCGCACTCATGAAGAAGCTCGACAATCCCGTGGGCCGCTCCATCGTCCGCCACATCCTCAAAGGCAGCGCCCAGCAGCAGTTGGCAAGTGGCGTGACCACGGTGCGCGGTGCGGGTGACCCGCTGTTTGCCGATATCGCCGTGCGCGACGCTATTGACGCCGGCAAGCATCAGGGTCCGCGCCTGGTAGCGCCGGGAACGGGCGTCACGGTGCCGGGCGGCCATGGCGCGGGGCTGTTTGCCCAGGTGGCAAACAGCCCCGTCGAGGCAGTCGAGCAGGTGCGTGACCTGTACGCGCGCGGTGCCGACGTCATTAAGCTGTTCGTAACGGGCGGTGTGTTCGATGCGACCGAGGTGGGCGAGCCGGGCGTGCTGCGTATGCCGGTGGAGGTTGCCGCAGCGGCGTGCAAGGCGGCGCACGAGGTGGGCCTTCCGGTGATGGCCCATGTCGAGAGTACCGAAGGTGTGAAGGCCGCGCTTAAATCCGGCGTCGACACAATCGAGCACGGCGCTCCGATGACCCCCGAGATCCTGGAGTTGTATCACGGTGCCGCGGGTACGCAGCTCGAGGGGCGTGCGCCGAGCGTGACCTGCACGATCAGCCCGGCGCTGCCGTTTGTATTGCTCGATCCAGAAAAGACCCATTCGACCGATACGCAAAAGAAGAACGGCGACATCGTGTGCTCGGGCATCATCGAGAGCGCCCGTGCCGCACTGGAAGCCGGCGTTAAGGTGGGCCTGGGCACGGACTCAAGCTGCCCGTTTGTGACGCAGTACGACATGTGGCGTGAGGTGGCCTATTTTGCCAAGTATGTCGGCGTGAGTAACGCCTTCGCGCTGCATACGGCTACGCAGATCAATGCCGAGCTGCTGGGGCTGGGCGGCGAGACCGGTACGATCGAGTGCGGCAAGGCTGCCGATATCTTGGTAACGCGCAAGAACCCGCTCGATGATCTGTGCGCACTGCGTGAGCCGACGTACGTGATGTGCCGTGGTGATCTGGTGCGCAAACTCAAGGTGAAGCGTATTCCCGAGGTGGACGCCGAGCTCGACGCGATTATGGCCATGCCTGCCGAGGCGTTGGCCGAGGAGCTTGCCCGCGACGGTGTGGCGTAGACGAGTCAAAGGGACAGCTCCGTTGCCGCATACAAAAAGCCGAGGTCTCAACACGAGGCCTCGGCTTTTTTATCGAACAAATACTTAAGATTTGGGACAAACAAACCTGATTAATTTGTCCCGCGTGCGGGCGCTAGGAGCGGGTTTCCATCTTGGCGTGGCACTTGGGGCAGGTGACGCGGATCTTGCCTTTGCCCTTGGGGACGGAGAGCATCTGGCCGCAGTTGGGGCACTTGAGGTATGCCGTGGTCTTGCGACCCTTCCACATCTTCTTGGCCGTGCGCTTGGCGCGCTCAAAGTCTTCCTTGCTGGTGCCGGCCGCACGCGAGGCATTTGCCGCTGCGGTGCCGCCGCCCAAGCTGGCGACGAACTTGCCCAAGCCGGAAACGTTCGCGGTCGCGGCGACAAAGGCAGCGTTTTCCTTGCGACGTGCATCGATATTTTTGGACAGGCCGCGCAGCACGCCAATCACGATAACGGCGATGGCGATCCAGCTGAGCCACTGGATGCGGGCTATCGATCCGATCATCGCGATGACGATGCCGGCAAAACCCATCACGATGGTGAGTTCATCGGCACCATTGCGGCCCTTCATAAAGTCATTCATGCAAATTGCCTTTCGTTCGATATGCTGCACGCCTTTATACCCGATTTAGAGCAAGGGGGATAGGTCAATCTGCACCAAGCTGGTGCAAACATACCTGTCCCCGATGCACCAAGAAGGTGCAAAGCAGTCCGTCCCCAATGCCCCAATTACTTGGAGAGCTTGTCGACGACGCGTTCGATCTCGGCGAGCTTGGCGGCTTTGAGGTCTTCGTCGCCCGATTCGATTGCCGAAGTCACGCAGCCCTCGATATGCGCCTTGAGCACATCGGCGTTGATGCGCGCGATGAGCGCCTGCGTTGCCATGAGCTGCGTGGAAATATCGACGCAGTAGCGGTCCTCCTCGACCATCCGCAGGATGCCGTCGATCTGACCGCGTGCCGTCTTGAGCATGCGGGTCACCGATTTGTGGTCTGCCATCATGGCGGGTCCTCGTTTCTGGTCAATCCTTCAAATGCCTCACCCTCAGTTGCGGTGAAATAGTTCCTGATTGAAGGCTTAAAGCGTTTAAACCGGAACTATTTCACCGCAACTTCTGAGGGGCTGGTTGGACAGCGGTGTCTGTTGGTGCGGCAGCTGCTACGCGGCGGTTACGGACAGGGCGTGGAACTTCTCGCCGGCGCCCTCGACGGCGGCAGCGAGCTGCTCAGCGGTCACGGTGTCGGCGCACTCCACCTGGACGGTCTGGGTCTCGTGATCGGCGTCGGCGTCGGTCACGCCTGCAACGTTGAGCAGCGCGGTCTCGACGGTGGCGTCGCAGTGGCCGCACATGAGGCCGGAAGTCTTGATTGTGTAACGCATGGGTATTCCTCTCTGTTATGTCGGCTTTCCCAGGCACCCGACCTTGACCTTCAAGCCGTCGCTCGCGTACCAAAGTACGCGTCGCTCCTCTTTCAGGTCAATCTCGGGCACCTGGAAAACCCGTTCTAAATGGACTTAATGGTGAGCCTATTTTGCCACTTTCGGCTTAAAGGTTCGCAGGCGTAGAGCGTTGCTTACGACGCACACGCTCGACAGGCTCATGGCCGCAGCGCCAAACATCGGCGAGAGCTGCCATCCGGTGAGCGGGAAGAACACGCCCGCCGCCAGCGGAATGCCGATGCCGTTGTAGAACAGCGCCCAGAACAGGTCCTGCTTGATGTTGCGGATCGTGGCGCGCGAAAGCTCGATGGCGCGGGCGACGTCCATGAGGTCGCTGCGCATGAGTACCACGTCGGCGCCCTCCTTGGCGATGTCGGCGCCGGTGCCAATGGCAAGGCCCACGTCGGCGCGCGCCAGGGCGGGGGAGTCGTTGATGCCGTCGCCCACCATGGCGACCTTGCTGCCCGCATCCTGCAGTTCGCGCACGTGGCGTTCCTTGTCGGCGGGCAGGACGTCGGCGATGACCTGCGCACGGTCGAGTCCCACACGGTGGGCGATTGCTTCGGCAGTGACGCGGTTGTCGCCGGTGAGCATGCGCACGTCGACGCCGAGCTTGCGGAGCGCGGCGATGGCCTCGGCGCTCGTCTCCTTGACCTCGTCAGCCACGGCAATGGTGCCGGCAAGCTCGCCGTTCTTGGCAAAGAACAGCGGCGTCTTGCCTTCGGCAGCAAATTGCTCGGCAAGACCCGCGGGCACGGTAACGCCCAACTCGTTCATCAGGCACACGTTACCAGCGGCAATGGCGTTTTGCCCCTCGCGTGCCGTAACGCCACGACCGGGCACGGCAGCAAAGTCCTCGACCATGCGCGCGACGATTCCGCGCGACTCGCACTCGGCCATAATCGCCTCGGCCAGCGGGTGCTCGCTCGAGCGCTCCAACGCGGCGGCCAGCTTGAGCAGCGCCTTTTCGCTCATGGTGGGCGAGCCGTCGGCACGTGCGGCAACCACGATATCGGTCACGGCCGGCTTGCCTCGGGTGACGGTGCCCGTCTTATCGAGCACCACGGCGCCCACGCTGCGCAGGTTCTCTAGCGCCTCGGCGCTCTTAAACAGAATGCCCATTTCGGCGCCCTTGCCGGTGCCCACCATAATGGCGACGGGCGTGGCCAGACCCAGTGCGCACGGACAGCTGATCACCAGCACGGCCACGGCGGAGGTGAGCGCCTCGTTTATGCTGCCGGTCAGTGCCATCCACACCGCAAAGGTTGCGGCCGAAATCACGAACACCACGGGCACGAACACGCCGGCGACCTTGTCGGCCATGCGGGCGATGGGCGCCTTGGTAGCGTTGGCGTCCTCGACGAGCTGGATAATCTTGGCGAGCGACGTATCGGCGCCCACACGCGTGGCGCGGAAGGTAAACGAGCCCGTGCGGTTGACCGTGGCCGCATTGACAGTGTCGCCGGCGGTCTTCTCCACGGGAATGGATTCGCCGGTGAGCGCGCTTTCGTCCACGGCCGAGCTGCCATCGAGCACCACGCCGTCAACGGGGATGGACTCGCCGGGGCGCACACGCAGCACCTGGCCGGGCAGAATGGCATCGACGTCGACGGTGGCCTCGATACCGTCCTCGGCCACGACGGTCGCGGTCTTGGGTGCTAAGTCGATGAGCGCCTCGATAGCGCCGCCGGTTTTGGACTTGCTGCGCGTCTCGAGGTATTTGCCCACGGTGACGAGCGACAGGATGGTGCCGGCGCTCTCAAAATATAGGTTGTCCATGCTCGTCATCATGGCCTCGTGCACCTGACCTGCGGCTAGCTGGTCGGCCATGATGAACATGGCGTAGAGCGACCAGGCGATGGACGCGGTGGCGCCCACGGCGATGAGGGCGTCCATGATAGGCGCGCCGTGCGCGAGCGATTTAAACCCATTGATAAAGTACGCGTCGTTGACATAGACGATGGGGATGAGCAGGACGAGCTCGGTGAGGGCGAGCGTCATGCTGTGGGCATGGTCGGTGAAGACGCCGGGCAGTGGCCAACCGAGCATGTGCCCCATGCCTATGTAGAACAGCGGGATGAGGAAGATGATCGAGACGATGAGGCGGGTGCGCATGGCAGAGGCGGCGGCCTCCAACTTTTTGGTCGGTGACTCCATATGCGCGGCGCCGGACCTGGCTTGCGCACTTCCGCTTTGGACAGCGTCGGTGCCCGTGCTGATGGGCGAGGCCGAGTAGCCCGCGCGGTCGACAGCGGTGCAGATGTCGTCGGAGGTGACCTGCGCGGGGTCGTAGTCGACCATCATGGAACCGGCGAGCAGGTTGACCGCGACGCTTTGGACGCCGTCGAGTTTGCTCACGGCGCGATCCACATGCGCCTGGCAGGCGGCGCATGTCATGCCGCCCACGTCGAACTTATCTTGAGCCATGGTTTCTCCTTTCTGCAGTTCGGTGTTGGAATTGTTAACCTGCCGATACTATACACCCATACCCCCTGGGGGTGTCCAGTGGGGATGAAAATGTATGACATTTCGCTACAGATGCGGGTGGCTGCTCAATCGTTGGCAGCTCATGTCAAACATCTCGATCTGTAACATCTAGCGGGGAAAATGACCTCTAACTGTTACAGATCGAGATTATGTTTTGCGATGTTTGAGTTCGTCTCAATCTGTAACGTGTAGACCCGGTTTTGTCTCGTAACTGTTACAGATTGAGACAATCGGCCCAGGCCCGTCTCGGGTTGATTTTCAATCTCAACGCAACAGCCTGAACGGGCCCCGCGTTTCCGCAGC
>CAJJZM010000089.1:0-8619 GCA_905197595.1 uncultured Collinsella sp. | reverse complement strand
TTTTCGTCAAGCTATTGGTTAGATTTTGGTCAGTTGGCGTAAGGGCGGAAGGCCAAAAGATTGTTGGCGAAAAAAGCTCAGAGAAAGTGCTGGTAGGGGAGTTGTTGAGCTTTTCGACAGCTTTTGAGCAAAAGAAACTTTGTGGCTATTGCCGGCGATTGCGTTGTCGCGGTCATGGCGGTGCGGGATGCTGGTCGTAAGCGTCGAATGCTCCGATTTTGGAGGCCAGCATGGATCTGTTTCTTGAGACTCCGCAGCAACAAGCTGAGCGCATGCTGCGTCAGCAGCAACGACTCATGGAGATACAAATGCAAGGGGCGGCAGTCCAGCCCTTTGCGCAAAATGTCGTGCCCGCTGCTGTACCTGCAGCTGTGCCCGGGTGCGAATCGGCACCAGAGGCCTATTCCGTACAGCAAGATTCATATGCGCAGGAGCTCGCGTTCGACAAGCGTCGTGCGCGTCGTCGCCGCGTGGGCCAGCGCCTGCGCACCTTGGCGATGATCGTGCTCGTCCCGTTGGGGCTTGCGGCCATCTTTCTGGCGTCGTATGCCCTCACGTGCATCCTCAACGGTGCATCGCCCAACGAGGTGCTCCAACATCTAGCGGCCCTGGGCCAGCGCCTGGGTGACGTCATAACAACCATCCGCGCCGGCTGGGAGAGCTAGCGTTTTAGCGTCCGCGGCTCTAAGAGAAATTTGTCTGCAACGTAGTGAGTGATCCGTGTGTATGGCGGGGTAAGATTGATCGCGGTTTTGATTGGTGCTCGATTGGGTTTGTTGGGCGGAGTTTATGTCTGCTATTGATATTGTGCTTGTTGTGATTGCTTTGGTGGCGGTGGGGGTTGCTGTGGCTTGCGCCCTCCAGCTCAAGAGCCTGCGTGCCGAGTTGCGGGAGCGTGGTGATGGTAGCGTGGAAACGCTGGCAGCACTCGAGCAGGCCAACAACGCGCTCGATGCCCTGAACGTCGCGCTAGCTGAAACCCGCCGCACGGCCAATGCCATCGCGCAGCAGCAGACGACCGATGCGGCCGTGGAGCAGCAACGTTACCTGACCATCGCACGCGAGTTCTCGCAAGCTGGTGACCGGATGGATGACCTGCGCCGTGAGACGGCCCAACAGCTCGGCGCCAATCGCGAGGGCATTGAGCATCGCCTGGACAAGGTGCGCGAGACGGTCGATGCTCAGCTGAGCGCCATCCGCAAAGACAACAACGTGCAGCTCGATCAGATGCGCGCGACGGTGGACGAGAAGCTCTCTCGCACGCTCAACGACCGTCTGTCTGCATCGTTTAAGCAGGTGAGCGACCAGCTCGAGGCCGTGTACAAGGGCCTGGGCGATATGCAGTCTATCGCCACCGGCGTGGGCGACCTCAAGCGCGTGCTGGGCAATGTAAAAGCGCGCGGCATTTTGGGCGAGGTGCAGCTGGGTGCGATCCTGGCGGACATCCTTACACCCGACCAGTATCTGGAAAACGTCGCCACCAAGCCCGGTGCCTCGGAGCGCGTTGAGTTTGCCGTCAAACTGCCGGTGGACGAGGGCGATCCCGTGCTGCTGCCGATTGACTCCAAGTTTCCGGGCGACGCGTACGAGCACCTACTCGACGCCCAGGAGTCGGGCGATGCGGAGACCGTGGCGGCTGCGCGCAAGACGCTTGACGCTATGGTCAAGCGTGAGGCAAAGGACATCTGCGAAAAGTATCTGAGCGTGCCCGTGACCACCAACTTTGGCATCATGTTCGTTCCGTTTGAGGGGCTGTACGCTGAGGTCGTCAGCCGCCCCGGGCTTATCGAGACCCTGGGCCGCGACTATCATGTCAACGTTGCCGGCCCTAGCACCATGGCGGCCATTCTCAACAGCCTGCAGATGAGTTACCAAACGTTTAAGCTGCAAAAACGCACCGACGATGTACTGCGCGTGCTCTCCGCTGTCAAGGCCGAGCTGCCGCGCTATCAAAAGGCGCTGCGCCGCGCCCAGCAGCAGATCGAGACCGCGGGCAAAACGGTCGAGGGTATCATCACCACGCGCACCAACGTCATGGAGCGCAAGCTCAAGGACATCGACGCGCTGGAAGACGCCGGCCAAGCCGATGGGATCTTGGGACTCACGTCCGCGAGCCTTCTCGCGGACCAAGAAGACGAGGACTAATTGCAACAAGACGGTGGGGCACCGGCGCAAACGCGGGCGCCCCACCGGTTTTCGTATCGCACTTGTCTGAAGCGTGCTCCAATGTGCAACAATGGCGTTTCGCCCTATCAGACGCGAAAGGAAGCCCATGTCTCAGAGAAGCACCAGCCCGCTCAAACGCTCCACCGTTCGCCGCACGCTTCAGCGTTTTTGGGACGTCACGCGCACACAGCCGCTGATTGTCTTTCTCTCGGTGTTCTCGTCGGCGGGCTACATCTTTTTGCTCACGTTTGCCAACACCTACGTGATGGCCCTTATCGTTGACCGCGTTCAGGCCGGCCCCGTGGCGGGTGACCAGGTGTTTGAGGTCTTTGGCCCCTATATCCTGGCGCTCGTACTCGTTAACCTGGTGGGTCAGATCCTCTCCAAGCTGCAGGACTACACCGTCTACAAGCTCGAGATTGCGGGCAACTATCACCTGGCGCGTCTATGCTTCGACACGCTCTCCAACCAATCCATGACATTCCATGCCAGCCGCTTTGGCGGATCGCTTGTGAGCCAGACAAGCCGTTTTATGAGCGGCTACACGGGTCTGGTCGACGTGACGGTGTATTCGCTCATCCCCACCATCACCTCGGTCATCTGCACCGTGGCCGCACTCGCCCCGGTGGTGCCGACGTTTACCGTGATCCTGGTGTGCATCATGGTCGTCTACATTGCGTTTGTCTGGCTTATGTACAAGCGCATCATGCCGCTTTCGGCCGCGACGTCCGCCGCGCAAAACAAGCTCTCGGGCGTGCTGTCCGACGCGGTCACGAACATCCTGGCCGTCAAGACCTGCGGGCGCGAGGACTTTGAACGCGATCTGTTCGACGCCGCCGATCGTGCCGCGCGCGACGCCGAGACGGTCTCGATGCACGCCATGATGCAGCGCAACTTTACGACCTCGGGCCTTATCGTCATCACCATGGCCGTGGTGAGTGTGTTTGTGGCGGGCGGCAACGCGTGGTTTGGCATCTCGGCCGGCTCGCTCGTCATGATCTTTACCTACACCTATAACCTCACCATGCGTCTGAACTACGTGAGTTCCATGATGCAGCGCATCAACCGCGCTTTGGGCGATGCGGCCGAGATGACGCGCGTGCTGGACGAGCCGCGTCTGGTGGCAGACGACGAGAACGCTCCCGAGCTTAAAGTGACCGAAGGTGCGATTGATTTTGAGCACCTGAGCTTTGCATATCGTGACGCCGCGGCGGGCGAGAACGTGTTCGACGACCTGACGCTTCACGTGGCGGCGGGCCAGCGCGTGGGCCTGGTGGGTAAATCGGGCTCGGGCAAGTCGACGCTTACCAAGCTGTTGCTGCGCTTGGACGATGTGCAGGGCGGCCGCGTGCTCGTGGACGGCCAGAACGTCTCGCGCTGTACGCAGCAGAGCCTTCGCCGCCAGGTTGCCTACGTGCCGCAGGAGGCGCTGCTGTTTCACCGCTCCATTCGCGAAAACATTGCCTACGGTCGTCCCAACGCCACTGATGAGCAGATTCGTGAGGCGGCGCGCCTGGCCAATGCCCTGGAGTTTATCGACCGCTTGCCCCGTGGCTTTGACACCATGGTGGGCGAGCGTGGCGTTAAGCTCTCGGGCGGCCAGCGTCAGCGTGTGGCTATCGCCCGCGCCATCCTAACCGACGCGCCGATTCTAGTGCTCGACGAGGCGACCTCTGCCCTCGACAGCGAGTCCGAGGCGCTGGTGCAGGAGGCGCTCGAGAACCTGATGCGCGGGCGCACCTCCATTGTGGTGGCGCACCGCCTGTCCACCGTGGCGGCGCTCGACCGCATTGTGGTGCTGGCCGATGGTGAGATTGTCGAGGACGGCACGCATGCGCAGCTCGTCGAGGCGGGTGGCGAGTACGCGAGCCTGTGGAGCCGTCAGACCGGCGCATTCTTGGAGGCGTAAGCGTCTCGGACGTGGGACAATTGTGCCCATAAGTTTATTGTGCCGTTGAGCCGAGGAGTCGTTATGCCACGCGAGACCAATGCCGCCAAGCGCGAGCGCGCCATCGAGGTGTGCGAGCGCCTCAACCGTCGCTATGGCCCGGTCGAGTGCTTTTTGGACCACGAGAATCCCTTCCGCCTGCTGATCGCGGTGCTACTCTCGGCGCAAACGACCGACGCGCAGGTCAACAAGGTGACGCCGCGGCTGTTTGCCCAGTGGCCCACGCCCGAGGCCATGGCCGGGGCGAGCGTGGCTGACGTGGCAGACACCATCAAGTCACTCGGCTTCTACAAGAGCAAAGCCAAGCATGCCGTCGAGGCCGCGCAGATGATCGTCGCCGACTATGGCGGCGAGGTGCCGGCCGACATGAAGGAGCTTGTAAAGCTGCCGGGCGTGGGACGCAAGACGGCGAACATCGTGCTCAACGTGGGGTATGGCATCGTGGAGGGCATTGCGGTGGACACGCACGTCAACCGCATTGCGCACCGCCTGATGTTGAGTCCCAAGACGCATGCCAAGGAGCCGCTCAAGACCGAGCAGGATCTGCTCAAGATTTTGCCGCACGAGTATTGGGAGTCGGTCAACCATCAGTGGATTACCTTCGGTCGCGAGATCTGCGACGCCCGCAAACCCAAGTGCGACGAGTGTCCGCTGGCAGATTTGTGCCCCAGCGTGCGCGTGACGGGGTAGGGCGGAACTCATCTTCGTCTGGCGTTTTTTGCGGGGCCGGGTTTGCCCTTGAGCCGGAGTTCTCTCCATGCGCTACCATGACAGGCAACGAATTTGACGAACGACCCGCCGAGCTTGCCCCGGCGGGCTTTTGGCGTTGCGATGTCGGAGGAACAGCATGCTCATTCACCGTATAGCCGCGCAGCTCTACACTGCCGAGGCCTTGCAGACCGTCGAGGCCGGACTCGATGCCGGCGAGGACGTGACGCTGGCCGTGTCGCAGTCGGGTCGCACGCTTATGGCGGCAGCCCAGTTTGCGCGCCGTCCGCGCCCCACGGTCTACATTGTGAGCGGCGAGGACGCGGCCGATCGCGCCGCGCGCAGCCTTGCCGCTTATGTGGGCCTGGCGCACGTGTGCCGTTTTCCCGAGCGCAAGGACTATCCGTGGCGCGAGCAGGCGCCCGACGACGCCGTGGTGGCGCAGCGCTGCGAGGCGCTCGGGCGCATCGTGCGCGGCGACAACTGCATCATGGTCGCCTCGGCCCGCGCGCTGCTGCGCTGCGTGCCGCCGGTCGAGAGCCGCTACTGGGAGTCCACGACCTTTGCGGTGGGCGAGGAGATCCCTTTTGACGAGGTGCCGCAGCGCCTGGTGGGCATGGGCTACACCAATGCCGGCGCCGCCGATGCACCCGGCCTGTTCCGCGTGCACGGCGACACCGTCGAGGTGTTTCCCGCACAGGAAAAGGCGCCCGTGCGCATCGAGTTTTTCGGCGACGAGATCGACCGTATCCGCCGCATGGTGAGCTCAACGGGCCAGACCATCGGCAACGAGGACAGTATCGAGATTTTCCCCTGCCGTGAGCTGGCGCTTACCGACGATGCCGTCCACAACATGCACGTGGCGCTCTACCGCGCCAGCCAGGACGACAGTAAACTGGCAGCGCTGCTCGAGATGGTGGATGCACGCATCGTCACGCCCGAGCTCGACCGCTTTTTGCCGGTGATGTACGGCCAGACCGTGAGCCCGTTGGCGCACGTGAGCGGCAAGGCGCTCGTGGTTTTGTCCGAGCCGCGCTCGCTGTTCGACGACTGCCTGCGCGCCTACGAGGATATCGAGGCCCGTGCCGGCGAGGCGGGGATCGACCGCTTGGACGGCTTGTATGTGCGCGCCCAACAGCTCGATTTTGGTGCCCAGCAGCGCCTGAACTACGTGAGCCTCATTCGTGCCGGCGGTGCGGTGACGGCCGAGCTCAAGATTGAGCAGCCTGCCATCGCAGGCTCGGACAACCGTTTTATGACGCGCATCCAGGAGGTCGTGGGCAAACGCTATGCCTGCGTGTTTGCCATCCCCGACCGCGGTGCGCGCGAGTCGATGGAGCTCACCTTTGGCGACGAGGGCATTACCTTTGAGGAGTCGCTGACGGCCGCACCTGAAAATGCCGGCGCTATCGGCGACCGCGTGCGCGTGGCAGCGGCGGATTCCGCCGACCGTGCCGCACGCCAGGAGGCCCATGCTTCCATTCGCGAGCGCCGCGCCGACGCGCTCAACGCCCGCTCGCTCGAGGCGGGTGCCGCTCAGGCTGCCGCCGGCGCCGCCGTGCCCACCATCTCGCGCGGGCGCGTGACCTTTGTGGACGCTGCCCTGCCGCAGGGCGTGGTGGTGCCCGATGCCAACCTGGCCGTGTTCTCGATCGCCGACCTCAACGCCCGCATGGACGCCAACCGCGCGCGCAGCCGCCGCAAGGTGGACATTACGCAGATCACGTTTCCGTTTAAGCCGGGCGACTACGTGGTGCACGCCACTCACGGCATCGCGCTCTTTAGCGAGATCGCGCGCCAGGAAGTGGGCGGCAAGGAGCGCGACTACTTCTTGCTGGAATATGCCGATGGCGACAAACTCTACGTGCCGCTCGAGCAGGTCGACCGCATCACGCGATACGTCGGTCCCGACGGCGACAAGCCACGCCTGACCAGGCTCAACACCGCCGACTGGACGCGTGCCACCAACAAGGCACGCAAGAACGCCAAAAAACTGGCGTTTGACCTAGTCGATTTATATACGCGCCGCTCGTCGATTACTGGTATCGCCTGTCCGCCCGATACGCCCGAGCAGATTGAGATGGAGGAGAGCTTTCCCTACGACGAGACGCGCGATCAGCTGGAGGCCATCGCCGATATTAAGGCCGACATGGAGGCGCCCAAGCCCATGGACCGCCTGCTGTGCGGCGACGTGGGCTTTGGCAAGACCGAGGTCGCCCTGCGCGCGGCGTTTAAGTGCGTGGACTCCGGCCGTCAGGTCATGGTGCTTTGCCCCACGACCATTTTGGCCCAGCAGCACTACGAGACGTTCTTTGAGCGCTTCGCCCCGTTTGGTCTCGAGGTCGAGGTGCTCAGCCGCTTCCGCACGCCGGCGCAGCAAAAGCGCGCGCTCAAGGCGTTTGCCGAGGGTGCGATCGACGTGCTCATCGGCACGCACCGCCTGCTCTCGGCCGATGTGAACCCCAAGAACCTGGGCCTGGTGATCATTGACGAAGAGCAGCGCTTTGGCGTGCAGCACAAGGAGCAGCTCAAGAACCTGCGCGAGCAGATTGACGTGCTCACGCTTTCGGCCACGCCCATCCCGCGTACCATGCAGATGGCCACGAGCGGCGTGCGCGACATGAGCCTGATCACCACGCCGCCCACCGGACGTCGCCCCGTGATCGTGCACGTGGGGGAGTACGACCCCGACGTGGTGAGTGCGGCGATTCGTCTGGAGGTGGGTCGCGGCGGACAGGTGTACTACGTGTCCAACCGCGTCAAGACCATCGACGACGCCGTGGCGCGCGTTCACGAGGCCGCGCCCGAGGCGCGCGTGGGCGTGGCGCACGGCAAGATGAGCCCGCGCGAGGTCGAGGACGTGATGATCGAGTTCGCGACCAAAAAGATCGATGTGCTCATCGCCACGACCATCGTGGAGAGCGGCATCGACAACGCGACCGCCAACACGCTCATCATCGAGGACTCGCAGCGCCTGGGTCTGGCACAGCTTTACCAGCTCAAGGGCCGTGTGGGCCGTTCTGTCACGCAGGCCTACGCGTACTTTATGTTCCCGGGCGAGCTGCCTCTCACCGAGGAGGCTACGGCGCGCCTGACTGCACTTTCCGAGTTCCAGGACCTGGGCAGCGGCATGCGTATCGCCATGCGCGACCTGGAGATCCGCGGCGCCGGCTCGCTCATGGGCGCCGAGCAGCACGGCAACCTGTCGAGCGTGGGCTTTGACCTGTTTACGCAGATGCTGGGACAGGCCGTGGCCGAGGCGCGCGGCGATGACGATGCCGGCGTGGAAGCGGCGAGCGTGGGCATCAACCTGCCGGCCGACTACTTCTTGTCCGAGGAGTACCTGCCGGCGGTGGATCAGCGCGTGCTCGTGTACCGTAAGCTCGCAGCGGCCGAGGACCTGGAGAGTATCGATGAGGTGCAGGAAGAGACCGAGGCCGCGCATGGCGAGCTGCCGTTGGCGGGACTCAACCTGTTCAATCGCGCACGCATTCGCATTCGCGGCGAGCGCCTGGGGCTCGAGAGTGTCACACTCAGCGGCGGACGCATCACGTTTTTGGGTGTCGACGTGCCCAAGAAGGTGGCCTTTGAGCTTAAGACCCGCTATGGTGCGGTGAGCTTTCCCAAGAGCCGCAAGCTGTCGGTGCCCTACAAGGCGGGCGCCGGCGCGGGCAGCGGCCTGGGCCGCGGTCTCGACGCCAACGACGGCACCGGCCCCGTGGCAGCCGCCCTCATGCTGCTGCAGCAACTGGGCGCCAGCGATGATGAATAACAGGTAAGTGGCGTGGCGGGACAAG
>CAJJZM010000088.1:0-8767 GCA_905197595.1 uncultured Collinsella sp. | reverse complement strand
CTTTCGGTATCACCGGATACCCCCACAGGTCTTGGCAATAATGCCGGACCTGCCCGATTCTGCGGACGATCCGCGCAGGGAGCACCTATGTGAGCATCCGCTCGTCAAGCATTTCCTGGGCACCCCGTTACACGTGTTGGCGCGGGGCGTCTGCGGGCGCAAGGGCGATCGCATTGTCAGGCATGTTTGGAACGGGGAGAGGCCGTTTGATTCCGTGCGGCAGACGGAGTTTGGCCTCGATGTCGCGTCCCCGCTCTTTACCCTGCTGACCCTGGCTTCCTCGGTCTCAAACGAGCGTCTAATCATGTGCATGTATGAGATGTGCGGCACCTTTGCCGTGTGCAAGATTGCGCCTCAGGTAAAGTCGGCACTTGAGCAGGCATATGGGAGCCGATGGAGTGACGCACGGTCGGGCTGGGAAAACGTAAAGGATGTCTCGGGGAATCCAACGGACTTGTGGAACCGACCTCCCTTGATCGAGCTCTCTGAGCTTACAGAGTTCGTCGATAAGGTCCGGGGGCTCCGCGGCGCTAAATCGTTCATACGAGCCGCGAAATGCATTACGGGGGTGGCAGCATCGCCGCTCGAGGTCCAGGCTTCGATGCTGTTTGGCCTTACGAGGTTGCGCGGCGGCGAAGGGCTGAGCCTTACCAATAACGTTGAGATTCGTATGACGCGCAGCGCCCGCCTGATTTCGGGGCTTGATAGGCGCTATGCCGATATCCTGCTGGCAAATAAGGACGGCAGCCGAGAGTGTCTGGTTGAATGCCAAGGTAAAGCCATTCACGGATCCATTGAATCCAAGATCTCGGACTCCGATCGAACGACGGCCTTGCAAGCCATGGGATATCCCGTCGTTCTGATGACCTATGGTCAGCTGGCCGACTTCGATGCCTTCCGCGTGGTGATGGAGCTCATCATGTCCTATCTCGATGTGCCGCTGAAAGACAAGACGCCGCGACAGCAGGAGCTCGAACGGCGGCTTCGTGAGGAGATTTTTATCGATTGGGCGGGAATGTAGTCGCGCGGTGGGTAAACGGTAGCGCGAGCTAGAGTTCTGGTCGCAAAAAGGCTTCAATTTTGCCTTGGAGGGACCCTAAAAATGCTATCTAGAATAAGTTGTTTCGGAAAATAGACAGTCAACTTACATTCGGCACATAGAGACCGATTTTTACCTACTAAAGTCCCTGATAAAGCTGTTTATCAAAGCGGGTGTGCTTAGCGACTGGAGCCTCACTATCGATTATCTGAAAAAAACTTGTTCTGGGTATCATTTTAAAGTCGTCCGGAGCAACAAAATCGCCCCCCCGTTTCGTGAAAACGGGGGGCGAATGGGCTTCGTGGTCTGTCTGGCAGGCTTGGCACCGGCGCTATTTAATCACGCGCACACGATACATCGACGGAATTTGCTTAAGTGCCTCGATCGTGCTGCCGTCCAGGTGCTCATCGGTGTCGAACATGGTGTAGGCGTTCTCGCCAGCGGACTCGTTGGTCATGCGCTGCACGTTGGCGTTGTCCTTGGCGAGAATGGCCGTGATCTGGCCGATCATGTTGGGCACGTTGGCATGCAGGCAGGCAATGCGGCTTGCGGCGCGCGCCTTGCCCATGCTGCAGGCGGGGTAGTTGACGCTGTGCGCGATGTTGCCGTTTTCCAGGTAATCCTTGAGCTCGCTGATGGCCATGTCGGCGCAGTTGGCCTCGGCCTCGCCGGTGCCGGCGCCCGAATGCGTGGTGATAAACGTGTTGGGCATCTTGACGGTCTTGGGCGTGGCAAAGTCGCAGCTAAACCAGCTGAGCTTGCCCTCGCGCAGGGCAGCGTCGACGGCGTCCTCGTCAATGATGGTCTCGCGCGCGTAGTTGATGAGCACGGCGTCCGGGGCCAGCAGGTCAATCTGCTCGGTGCTGATCATACCGATGGTGTCGGCCTTGCTGGGCACGTGCACGGTGAGGTAGTCGCAGCCGCGGCACAGATCCTCGAGCGTGCCCACGCGCTGCACCTCGCGGCTCAGCACCCACGCGTGCTCGACGGAAATGAACGGGTCGTAGCCGTAGACGTCCATGCCCAGATCGACACAGGCGTTGGCGACCTTGGAGCCCACGTTGCCCAGGCCGATGACGCCGATGCGCTTGCCCTTGAGCTCGCGGCCCACAAAGGCTTTCTTGGCCTTTTCGGCATCGACCTGAATCTCGGGGTCGTCGGCGTTGTTGCGCACCCAGTTCATCGACTGCACGACGCCGCGGCTCGAAAGCACCAGCATGCCCAGGACGAGCTCCTTGACGGCGTTGCTGTTGGCACCGGGGGAGTTAAAGACGACGACGCCCTTCTTGGCGTACTCCTCGACGGGGATGTTGTTGACGCCGGCGCCGCAGCGGGCGATGGCGCGGATGCCCTCGGGCAGCTCGTAGCCGTGCAGGTCGGTGGAGCGCATCAGGATAGCGTCGGCCTCCTCGGCGGTGCCCACAAACTCGTAGCCCTCGCCAAACTCGACTTTGCCGTCTTTAGTGATGTCGTCGATGGTCTTAATCTTACGCATGGAAAAACTCCTTAGCAGGTTTTGATCTAAGCAGGGTGGTTTGAAGTGGCTGGTCGGCCCGCGGGTTGCGGGCTAGTTAGATCGCGGACTCAAACTATGCTGCGCTTCGAAGTCCTTCATGTACGTGGCCAGTGCCTGCACGTCTTCCATGGTGACGGCGTTGTACACGCTGGCGCGCATGCCGCCGACGAGGCGATGACCCTTGACGTTTTGGATCTGGTGCTCTGCCGCGCCCGCAACGAAGGCCGCGTCGAGTTCGGCATCGCCGGTACGGAAGGTGACGTTGGCGATGGAGCGACTGTCTGTCTGTGCGGTGCCGTGGAATAGTTTGCTGTTCTCGAGCAGGTCGTAGAGCAGGTTGGCCTTGGCCCAGTTGCGCTCGGCCATGGCGGCAAGTCCGCCGGTCTGTTCAACCCAATGGAACACCTTGCCGCACACGTAGATGCCAAAGGTGTTGGGCGTGTTGAGCATGGAGCCCTTGGCGGCCTGGGTCTTAAGGTCCATGTACTGCGGCGTCTGCGCAAAGGCTGGACCGTCGGCGATCAGGTCGTCGCGCACGATAACCACGGTGACGCCCGCGGCGCCGGCGTTTTTCTGAGCGCCGGCGTAGATGAGTCCGTAGCGCTCGACGTCGAGCGGCTGCGACAAAAAGCAGCTCGAGACATCGGCGACCAGCGGTACGTCGCCGAAGTTAGGCAGCTCGTGGTACATGGTGCCAAAGATGGTGTTGTTCTGGCAGATGTAGACGTAGTCGAGCCCGCCGCCCGCGGCCTCGGCGGCAATGCGCGCGTTGATGTCGGCCATGGCGGGAATGCGGTCGAAATTGGCGTCCTCGGAGCTCGCGAGCAGCACGGCCTCGCCGTACTTGGCGGCTTCCTTGTACGCCTTGTTGGCGAAGTTGCCGGTCACGACGTAGCCGGCGCGGCCGCGGCGCATGAGGTTCATCGGGATGCCCGCAAACTGCAGCGTGGCGCCGCCCTGCAAAAACAGAACACGGTAGTTATCGGGGATGCTCAGCAGGCGGCGCAGGGTTGCCTCGGCGTCGTCGATGATCTGCTGGTACATGCTAGATCGATGGCTCATCTCGAGCACGGACATGCCGCAACCGTGGTAGTCCATCATCTCGTCGGCGATCTCGGCGAGCACGCTGGTAGGCAGCGCGGCCGGGCCAGCTGAGAAGTTGTGCACACGTGCCATCTTCTAGTTCCCCTCGTAGTCGTTTGAACGTTCGGGATACTTTAGCACAGTGCAGCGTCAGGCGCGACCGCATCACGGTAAAACTCGAGTGCGCCGCTATGATTTACAGGATGGTTACATGGGGGAGGGGTGCTTTACTCCTCGGGCAAATCCAAATCTGCGAGCGAAGGCATGAGGTTCTCTAGGCGCTTGATTTCTTCGTCGCAAATTAGCTAACCCCCGGTCACTACGACGCCAGTGTGGCGATGACAGCTTCGTCGCCGGCGTGGACTTGGGTGTTGCCGTCGGGGATGATCGTTTGGCCTTCGCGCTTGAGCATCACCACGATAAACGGGTGCTTGCCCTGCGGCACGTCGCGCAGGCGCTGACCGGCCAGGCGACCGTGGGGAGTCACGGTGACCTCGCGCAGCGTAACCTCGGCACGCTCTTCAAACGTTGGCGCGGCCATAACCAGAAGGTCGCCTTCTTCGATCACGGTATCCCCGTTGGGCAGCACCGGGTGCGCTCCATCGCGCAGCACCAGGACCACGAGCATATCCGTCGCACTGCCAATATCCGCGAGCGAGCGTCCGGCAAACGGATGGCCCGCGCCCACCTTGAGCTTGACGAACGACATACCGTCCTCGTCGCGGTAATCGTTAAAGGTGCGGCGCACATCGCCTTCCGCGTCGATCATGTCGAGCTTCTTTGCCACCGCCGGCAGCAGCGAGCCCTGCACCACAATGCTCGACACAGCAATCACAAACACCAGGTCAAATAGGTCGTGACCGCCGGGAATACCGGTCACCACGGCAAAGAGGCTAAATACGACCGAAGCCGCGCCGCGCAGACCCGCCCAGCTTATGAGCGCTACCTGGCGAGGGTTCGTCTTAAAGGGCGCCAGCAGCACGCCAACGGCGATGGGGCGGCTCACGAAGAGCATAAACGCCATGAGCGCCAGACCCGGTAGCAGCATTTGCGGCAGGCGTGCGGGCGTCACGAGCAGGCCCAGCAAGAAGAAGATGGTCATCTCGGCCATTTCGGTGAGGGTATCGAAGAAGTGCGCCATCTCGACCTTGCCGGTAATGTCGCTGGCTCCCAGCACAATACCGGCCAGGTACACGGCCAAAAAGCCATTGCCGCCCAGGTAACTCGGCAGCGCGTAGGCCACGATGGCCACCGCGAACAAGAAGATGGTCTGCGCGCCCTCGGCCGTTGCGCGTGCGCGCTCTATCAGGCGGCTGGATGCCCAGCCGATGGCAAGACCCAACCCCACGCCTAGGATGATCTGCTTGGCCAGCAGCACGGGGATGTTAATGTCGCCGCCGGCCGCGAGTGTGGCGAGCACGGCGGTGAGCATGTAAGCGACGGGGTCGTTGGAGCCCGATTCGACCTCGAGCAGCGAGTCGGTGCCGCCCCTCAGCGACAGGCTGTGCTCGCGCAGCACGCTAAAGACGCTGGCCGCGTCGGTGGATGCCACGACCGATCCCAACAGCAGGCCACCAATCCAGTCAAAACCCAGCACGAAGTGCGCAAACGCACCCGTAATGCCGGCAGTGATGACGACGCCGAGCGTGCTCAGCAGTACCGCGGGCACGGCAACGGGTTTGGCACGGTCGATATTGGTGTTAAAGCCGCCGTAGAACATGATGAACAGCAGCGCCGTGCTGCAGACGGTTTCGGTGAGCGCATAGTCGCTAAAGTCGATGTGCGCCGGACCGTTGACGCCCAGCAGCATGCCGAGTGCGATAAAGATGAGCAGGGTGGGGAAGGGGAGCTTTTTGCCGACGGGTTTGATGGTCAGACACAGAATAATGACGAGGCCGATAAAGAGAAGGATCTGGTTCATGGATGGTGTCCGCTCCTGGGTGGTTGGCGTGGCACGGTCAGTTGCCTGCGGTTATTTGTACCCAAAGATGGTGGGTTTATGGGGTTAGATTGCGGGCGTGCGCGATATCGTCATAGACGGCTGCCGTCTTTGCCTCTGCTCGGAAACCCTTTCCAGCTTTATTGCAACGGAGTACAATGGGTAACGTTTAAGTTCAACTTGAAGTTTTAGTTGCGGTTCCGGGCTTCGGTCGCAAGGTAGGGAAAGGCGTTCCATGGCGATCTATGTGACATCTGATGCTCACGGACACGTGCATGCGCTTGACGAGGCCCTGTCTAAGATCTCGTTGACGTCCGACGACACGCTGTACGTGCTGGGCGACATGATCGATCGCGGGCCCGATCCGGTCGGCGTTATTAAGCTCGTGCGCTCGCTGCCTAACGCCCGCGTTCTCAAGGGCAATCACGAGCAGATCATGCTCGATGCCATCATTGGCCAGGATCCGCTCGATGCCGAGACCTGGGATATCAACGGTGGCTGGACGACGCGCGAGCAGCTCAACGACATGGAATTTGAGGCATACGAGGAGCTCGTGCGATGGATGGCCGCGCTGCCGCTCTACGCGGTGGCCGAGACTGAGGAGCGCCCGTATCTGCTGGTACATGCTGGAATCGAGATGAAGGCGGCGCGCGCGTTTTTACTTGAGCATGGCGTCGATTGTGCCGATGGCGTCGGAGCGGTGGGTGCCGATCGCGAGCTGCTGCAGCAGATGCTCGCGGTGCAGTCGTCCGATGACCTGCTGTGGATTCGTCACGGCTATTGGGATGCGCCGACGGGACTGCTTTCTGCCGAGGGCGAGGGTCCGGTCGTGGTGAGCGGCCACACGCCCACGGTGTCGCTTGGGCGCTATTGCGAGGTTGGCGGCCTGGCGGGGCTTGATGAGGAGTCGGGCCGCGGGCAGATTGTGCGCCTGGGTGGCGAGGATACCGCCGGCGTGCCCGATCGTATCGATATCGACTGCGCCGCCGCCACCGGCTCCGAGTTCGGCCGCGTCGGGATCCTGCGCCTGGATGATGGCGCGGAGTTCTACGCGAATATCAACCCAGGCGAATAATCGGTGCAAAGGGTAGCTAATTTGGGACGGAGCTTTTTTGACTACTTTCGGAGAATAGCGCCTTCTTGCTCGGTAAGCGCGAGAAATGAGGAACGTCTGCGTCCTCGGCAGTGCGAAAATGCTCGAAAAACCGTCGCAACGGAGTCAAACGACGTTGCGACGGTTCTTTTTTGGCTGCCCGCTGGCTAAGTGAGTAGACTTTTTTGGAAATGCCGAGCAGCCGGCAAATTTGCCTCAACAAAACCGCAGGTCACTGACTTGTGTTTTGCCGGTGTGGTCAGGGATTCGGCAAAAGTCTACTCACTTAGTTTTGCGTGTCGCAAATCGTCCGCAACGAGACCCCCCATTGCGCCAATTAGGCGCCGTACGGGTTGCGGTCGCGCTCGATGCGTTGGCGGATGTGGGCGTATTCGATAATCAGCAGCACCAGGAGTAGGGCCATGATGGCTAGGTAGCTCACCACGGCGCCCATCAGACCCAGCAGGTTGATCAGGATCACCGGCAGCACTACGCTTACGGCGAAGCAGATCAGGTAGATTTTGGTGACGTCGCCGGCATGGCGCAGCACCGTGATGATGGCGTAGAGAAAGTCGATGGCCGCGGTGACGCCGCCGGCGACAACCATCAGCAGTGCCAGCGTGCGGTAGCGCTTAAAATTGAGGCCGTACATGAAGCTCATGAGGGGAATACCGGGACCTGCCATAAATGCGGCGCACACGCTGGTGATGACCACGATCAGTGCCATAACGGCAACAATAATCAGGTCAAAGCGACGACGCTTGCGAGGATTAGCCCAAATGCTCGACAAACGCAGGAGCTGCGGTTTATAGATAAATCCAATGCTCAACAAAATAGCCTGCGCCGGAAAGAACAGGGCATTAAAGTACAGCTGATACTTGTAGGCCAGCGTGCCTTCCATCACGAACTTGGGCATGCTCTCGATAAGGTTGAACAGGAACAGCGCGCCAAAAAGCGGGGCGCACTGGATAAACAGGTGACCGACCTCGCGCAGGCTCACGCGGCGCGATTTTTCGGTTTCGAGCAGGGCGAGCGGCGCGGTGACCAGAACGAGCGAGGCGATCGCGGTAACACCCATGGCCATGGCGGCGATGGGCATGCTGCGCGTGAGGAACAGTACCACGCTAAAGACCGCGATGACGCCGACGGATCGTAGCGTTTGGCTCATGCCAGCCAGGTAGAGTTTGTCGGCCTGCTGCAGGCGGCCCTCGTACACGTCGGCAATGCCGTCGATCACCTTATACAGGTAGACGCCCAGGCCGATTGTGGCCATCTGCGCATCGTAGCCGCGGGCGCTGCTGTATACCAGGCCGCATGCCAGCGCGAGCGCTCCGCAGATCCAGCGGTTGAGCTGGTAAGAGGCAAAGGACGTCTTTTCGTCGATGTCCGAGACCTGGAAATTGCGCACGCCGTAGTTGCACGCGATCATGATGAGCGTGCCGGTGACAAAGGCGATGGAGAATTTGCCAGCCTCCTCGGCGCCCACGAGCTGTGTGGACACGATGGTGAGCAACGGAAACGCCATGCCCCATACGGCGGTGCCCAGGGTATTCCAAAGGTAGTCGCGACGGGTGGCGTGATCTTCGTACTCGGCTTCTTGCGTGGAGAAGCCGCCGCCGTAGACGGCTCCGAGCAGGCGGTTCCACCAGGCATTGACCATGCGGTGGATGGGGCCGGGCTGGCGATCGCGCTCGCGGCGACGGCGTGTGGCCTGGCTGCTGTCGGGACCGCCGGCGTTACGCTGGCTTAGCTCTTGGATTCGTGCGAGCTCCTCGGCGGTGTGCGATGCGGGGAACAGGCCGTTCTCGATGCGTCCGCCCTGCCCGTGCGCCCCGTCCGATACGGTGGGGTCGGCGACGCCATTGCGGCGGGCGATGGCGCGGCGAATGCTATCGATGGGCGTGATGCTCAAAGCGGAGTCCTTTCTATTGCTGCGCTCTAGTATAGACGCGACGGTGTTCGTTCGTGTTTTTGAACAGGTTGTTCGATAATTTCGGCGGCGCCATTCAGTAGCCGGCACTCGGGGACGTTCCTTATGTGCCGGCACTTTAGGAACGTCCCCGAGTGCCGGCATCCGGGGACGCTCCTTGGTTGTTG
>CAJJZM010000087.1:0-8993 GCA_905197595.1 uncultured Collinsella sp. | reverse complement strand
CGTTCGGCCAGATGCACCGCCGCGACAGCTGATCCGCTTTCCTCCGACCCCTTCGGGTCACATGATCTGCTGGGGACGAAGGAAAGCGGACCGTCCTTTGACCTGCGGCGACCTTGGAAACCGAATGATGGTACGAGCATCCATTCGGCTCCCAAGACCGCCGCGGGCAGATCAGGGTGAGCCGGCAAACGCGGCAGCGCCCTTACTCTCCCGCCGCGCTCGCGCGCAGCTTGGCGGCAATGGGCTCGGATGCCAGCAGGAACACGAGCATGACCACGGAGCACGCCAGGCATACAATCCAGGTGCTCGCAAAGGAGCCCGTGGCATCGAACAGCAGGCCCGAGACAATGGCGCCCACGGTGCCGCCGACCATCTCGAGCGAGGTAATGGTGCCCGTAACCTTGCCCAGGTCGGCCATGCCAAACTGCTTGGAAGCCGCGATCGTGGGCGTGATGGTGCCCATGCACGTTCCAACACCAAAGCTCACAGCGGCGACAATAGGACCGAGGTCCGTCGTCGGGAAGCACAGCGCCACGCAGGCGATAATGCACGCAACGGAGCCAAGGATATTGCCAAAGCGCAGGCCAAAGCGGTCATAGATTGCACCGAGCGAAATCTTGGCAATAACGACGGTGACCATGTAGGCCGAAAGTACGGTACCCGCCCACATGGGATCGTGGCCTCCCGTGACAATCTTGGCGCCGTTGACGGTAACACTCGTCATGTTGGTAACCTGGTTGGGCAGGATGGTGCCATTGACCAAGCCCATAAAGAGGAAGGCAACGACGAGCAGCCAAAACGCCGGGCTCTTCTTGATACGCGACCAGCCGACGCTAACCTCGGGCGCCGTGTGCTCGTCCTTGTCGCCAGCCGTCGAGACGGACGGATCGCCCGGGTTCTCGCCGAGCGGCTTAAGGCCAATCTCGGAAGGCTTGGTGCGGAAGGAATAGTCATGCAGTTAACGAAAATGGTGTAGCACGTGGCCATGATGACAAAGCCGGAGGCCACGACGAGCCAACCGGGGAAGAATTTATGCTGCTGGGCTATGGATTACTCCTTGTGGTCAGCGATATAGCCCAAAGCGACGGCAGCATAAGCCGCGGCGCCAAGGGGAAGCTCGGCATCGCTAAAACGTGCCTTGGGATGATGCTGAGCAAAATGCTCGTCCGTATCAGTCACGGCAGCGCCCACGGTAAAGTACGCACTCGGGATCTCGCTCGAGATCAACGCGAAGTCCTCGCTCGCCATGGCGTGGAACAGCGGCAGGAAGGCGGACTTGGGCAGCACCGCGCCCACGTAGCCAAGCGACGCCTGCGTCATATCGTCATCGAGTACGAGTGGGGGAACATCCGAGAGCGTCTCAATAGTCGCCGGCGTACGATAGGTCGTGGCAACGCCTTTGACGACCTCCGCGATGCGGGCCTTGAGGTGCTCCATGAGCTCGACATCGAAGCCACGCAGCGTTCCCTCGAGCACACAAGTATCAGGGATGACATTTGCGGCCTGACCGCCGGCGAACTTGCCAACGGTAAGCGCGACCTCCTTGGCCGCCGGCACTTCGCGAGCGATAAGCTCCTGAAGTGCCAGATGCACGTGCACACCCGCCGTAATGGGGTCGATGCAGATCTCGGGGCTCGAGCCATGACCGCCCTTGCCCTGCAGCGTGATGCGGAAACCGTACACGCCCGAGAGCGCCGGACTGCCGTAAAGCACCAGGCCAAGCGGCGACTGGCTATTGACATGCATGGCAAAGGCGACCTGAGGGCGCGGGTCCTGCAGCAGACCGTCGGCGATGGCGGCGCGGGCACCCTCAAAGGTTTCCTCGCCCGGCTGGAACAGCAGCTTAACCGTGGCGTTGGCATCAACAAGCTCAGTCTCGCGCGCTTTGAGCAAACGAGCCGCACCAAGCAGCGCCGTCGCGTGCATATCGTGACCGCAAGCGTGCATGCAGCCGTTGGTGGATGCAAAGGGCTCGCCGGATTCCTCGGCAACGGGCAGGGCGTCCATGTCGCCACGAAGCATGATGACCGTACCGGCCTGCTCATTCGTGCAGACGCCATTGTCTTGGGCCGCGGCGGCACCGGCGCCGACAAGGCCCACAACGCAGGAACCATCAACGAGCGTGGCAAATGGGATGTCCATCTCAGTCAGGCGCGCTTGGATATACGCAGAGGTCTGTGGGAGGCTATTACCCAGCTCGGGCATCTGGTGGAGATCGTGTCGCCACGCAGCGAGCTCGTCTGCAAAAGCCTGAGCTTCTGCAACGAGACCGTCACCGATAGCGGTCTGCGCCGCTGCGGTGGCCTTGGGCGCTGATTGCGGTTGAAGATCGGACAAAGCTGGTGCCATAGATGCCCTCCAGTATCGTTTTTGCAGCAAGCACTTTGATAGCGTAAAGTGCAAGGTACTACTTTAAGGGCGAGGCATAAAAAATGCCGCCCCGGGAGGGCGGCGCAACAAGTTGTTTACAATTGCGGGCGCGGCTTTCGACGCAAAAAATCGAAGTGAGTCTCGCTCAAGATAATCGACAGGAAGATGAGCGCGAAGCCGGCGAGCAGGCGCGAGGTGAGCGCCTCCCCCATCAGCAGCACCGAGAACAGCACACCCGAAGGCGACTCCATCGAAAGGAGCAGCGAGCCCGTCGAGGCCGGGACATGCGCCAGGCCGACGTTTTGGATGAGCAGAGCCGCGCATGTGCAGCCCACCGAGAGAAACGCCATCGCACTGATAAAGCTCGGCGTCCACACGGACAGAGGCGCTTGGGTCTCGAATAGCAGCGACGTTGCCAGGCTCAGCACGCCGTTGCCCACAAACATCCAAAACGTGATGACGTTGATGTCCATTTTGCGACCGTACTTGGCAGTCACCGCCATCTGGATGGCGAAAAAGGCCGCACCCGCCAGCGTAATGACGTCACCAATGTTGAATTCAACGCTATCGAGTGCGACGAGGCCAATACCCGCTAGGCACAGCAGCGCGGCACCCAAGTTGTAGCGCGTGAGCTTTTCGCCGCTCAGGAAATAGCTCGCGAACGGCACAAGGATGCAATACGTGCCCGTCAAAAAAGCATTCTTGCCCGCCGTAGTATGTGCCAGACCGACCGTCTGCAGCGCATAGGCCGCCCACATGAGCACGCCCATACTCAGGCCAACGATCAGGTTGCGAGCGTTGAGGTGCGCGATGATGCGCTTGTGGAAGACGGCAAACATGACCAACGCTGCGGGCAGAAAACGTACATAGAGCAGCGCGAACACCGGAATGGTGCCGAGTGCGTCCTTCATAGTGGTAAAGGAGTAGCCCCAGATGACCGCCACCGAAAGGAGCAGAACCTTCCAGAACAGCGGAGAGCGTGCGCCGGCGCCCCGGGGAATACCGCCCGCGCCCAAATCCTCACGGGCTACTGGGCTATCGGGCAAGTTTTCGATTTCGTTGGCAGCGTATTGGGCCATGGAACATCCTCACACTCAATCTGGGCGTGGTGTCCGCACGCGTATGGCTGCGTGCCGCCTCATGGTCAAATAAAAACGGGGCGCGCCGGACCCCCGGCACGCCCCGCTACTGTAGCAATAACCAGCGTTGCACCGCAATCCAGCCCGCTAAAGCGTCAGCAAAGTGAACCTCGATGTTTTGTCAATGTCACGCTGTTGCACTAAATAAGCTTCGTGCTTTCAAGCTTTTCGATGATCCAGTCGTTGGCTTTGATGACCGGGCGGCGGAAAACGACGCCCAGGGCCAGCGACGGAATCAGGTAGCTCGCCAGAATACCCAGCTCAACCCAGTACTCCATATGGTAGGCGCCAGCCATGGCGGCGTGCATGGCGTTGATGCCGTGGGTAAACGGCAGGAACGGGTAGATCGCCTGGAACACGGGGCCGGTCATCTCGATGGGGAACGTGCCGCCCGAACCGCCGACCTGCATGACCAGCAGCACGACAGCGAGCGCCTTGCCGATATCGCCAAACGAAACCGTAAGTGTGTAGACGATATTGGAGAACACGAGACTCGCGACCCAGCCCGCCAGCACAAACTGCAGCGGGTCGTCGCACTGGATGCCAAAGAACAGGATGTCGCCCGCGCACACGAGCGTTGCCTGCAGCAGGGCCAGACCGCCAAAGAACAGGTAACGACCCAGGTAGATCTCGTGCAGGCGCACGGGGATCAGCTCGTTGATAAGTTCATCGTCAACCGACACCTTCATCATGGCTGCCAGCACGATCGAGCCCACCCACAGCGACAGGATCGTATAGAACGGCGCCATGGCCGAACCGTAATTGCGGATCGGATAGACCGGCTTGCGATCGAGCGCGACGGGGCCTGAAAGCGACACAGCCAAACCCTCGGGATCGTTGCCAATCATCGTCTTGATCGTGGCAAGGTCGTCCGACATCAGGGCGCCATCGAGCTCGTCCTTAAAGGCGCTAATCTTATCGGACGCTTCACCTAGCTGATCGGAAGCCTTGTTGACCAGCTTGGCGGCCTTGGAGAGGCCCTTTGCCAGCGAACCGGATGCGTCGGTCAGGCCGGCAACAGCACTATCCAGATTGCTCGAAATACCGTTCAGCGAATCCAAAACGCCCGAGATGGTCTTCTTGAGCTCCTTTGCCTTGACCGAGAACGTGGAGTCGTAATCGATCTTGGCACCCGAGACACCCGCCTTGGCGTCGGCGATCACCTGGTCGGTTTCGGCGCGGACGTCGTTAACCTTTGCCATGCTGTCCGAGAGCGACGTTGCGATGCCCGTCAGCTCTTTGGCATTGTTGCGGTACTCAGTCGCGGTTTTGCCAAGCTCAGCAGCCGCGTCCTCAAGCCCTGCCTTGAGCTTTTCGTTACTCACCTGGCCAGCAAGGTTGCGGAGCTGATCGGCCATCGCATCGATATCGTCAGCACGCGTATTGAGCGCCGCTGCGGCTTCGTTGAGCTGAGACACCGTAAGGTAAACATGCTGATTCGCGGCATCGAATGCCTTCGCAAGCTCGGCGGACACGTTGTCGAACGAGCCCGCGCTTCCGTCAATCGCCGCGTCAACGGCATCGTTGGCGGCCTTGAGCGCTTCCTTGGAATCATTGATGCCGCTCTTGGCGTGCTCCATCAGCTGCTTCGTCGACTCATCAACGGTGCCCGTCTGCTTGAGCATGCCGCCCGCCGATGTCAGTGAATCGGACGTGGAGCTCAAAATGCCCGCGAGCGACGTCGCACTCGCCTGAACGTCCTGCAGGTCCTCGACCGAATCGCCCAGCGTCGAGGACAGATTGGCGATAAAGTTGCTCACCTGGTCGGTACTCATATAGTCGAGCAGGCTGGACACGGTCTTAAGGCCGATGGTCGTGATGGTCTTGGTAAAGGTCTCGTTGACCTGACTCTGGACGGCGCTCGAGCCCTTTTCAGTCACGATCTGTGCGATGGCGTTAGCCTTCTGGTTCTCGTAGAACTCGATATCGGCGTGCTTCACCTCGGTCGAGAAAAGCGTCATCATGTCGGCGCTAAACGTTTTAGGGATAACGACGGCAGCGTAGTACGCGCCCGACTTGACGCCATCGATGGCCTTATCGCGATCGTTGAGCACAACCCAGTCGAAGTTCTCGTTGCCGCGCAGGGTGGCGGTTACGTTTTCGCCCACGTTGACCTCGACGGGAATCAGATCGCTCTCGTAACCCTCATCGGTGTTGACCACTGCAATCTTAAGGTTGCCGGTATTGCCGTAGGGATCCCAGCTTCCGGCGATGTTAAACCATGCATAGAGACATGGCACGATGATCAGGCCCATCACGACGACCATGCCGATCACGGAGCGAGACACGTTTTGGACATCGCGCTTAAACAGGTGCAGGATGTTTTTCATTTATGCCTCACCTCCTTTAGAGTGCTTGCCAAGCGAGGTGGTGTCCCCGTCGTTTCCGTTTACGTTGTCAGCGCCGTCGGCATCTTGAGCCTTACGATGCGCACCGATATGCGACAGACGGCTCGTAGGCTGTTCGCCTCCCTTGGCGCCACGCTCGCTGGCGTTGAGACCAAACATGCGACGGGCGGCAGGGATGGCAGCCGTGTGCTCGCGCATCTCGCGGCGAAGGTCCTCGTCCGAAAGCGCCGAGATACGCATCTGGGTATTGAGGCTCGCACGGATGTATTCGATGTTGATGAGCCAGCCGCAGATGGCGATAACCGAAATGATCCAGATAACGAGCAGGATGATCTTGCCGTTATTGTCGATATCGAGCACCGTCGAAAGCACAAAGAGCAGAACCTGCACGCCTACCACGGCGGCAAAACCGCCCTTGATGTAGTACGGGTAGCGATGCTCAAACGCCACGGCATGATCGAGCAGCTCGCGACGGTACGAATCCGAATCGAGCATGACGCGCATGGCCGTGCGCAGCGAATAGCGCTGGCGCGGCAGGTCGTTGGACTCGCAGATCATGAGGCCCGTCGTGGAAAGCTGCTTGTCAAAGAGCAGGTTGAGGTTGAGCAGCAGCGGACGCAGCTGCAAGCCAATAAAGAGTGCGATGGCAAGGAACACGCCCAGGATGCACAGGTTGAACAGGTAGTTGAACGAATACATGCCACCGACGGTCTCGCGCAGCAGGTTGATGCCATAGGTGAAGGGCAGCAGCGGATGCAGCCATTGGAAGAAGCCGGGCATCATCTCGATGGGATACATGCCCGACGAGCCGGGGATCTGCACAATGACGAGGATGACGCCAATGGCTTTACCGATATGCTTAAACGTGGTGGACAGCGCATAGATGATGTTGACGTAGGTGAACGAAATAGCGATGCCGCCCAGTACAAAGAGCAGCGGATTGACGCACTGAACGCCAATGACCAGGTCGCCCACCGTAACGATAATGGCCTGGAACGCGCCCAGGATCACCAGCAGCAGCCAGCGGCCAAAGTAGCCCTGACGCGCCGTAAAGCTACCGATGCCCTCGCGGTCGACCTCGAGTTTATAGATAGCGATGAGCACATAGCCGCCTACCCACAGCGCCAGATTGGTGTAGAAGGGCGCGATACCCGAGCCAAAGCTCTTGACCGGATAGATTGACTTGGACGTCAGCTCAACCGGAGATGCCATGAAATCTGCCACGTCATTGACGTCGACGTCCATGAGGTCGGCTAACTCGCCCATAGACTCAGAGGTCTGCAGCGCCGCAATGTCATTGGCGGCGGTCGCGAGCTTGTCCTGAACCTTGGCAAGGGAGGCGTCGGTTTGGGACAGCGTGGTCTTTGCCTGCTTGAGCGTGGCGTCGAGCTGCGCCAGCGTGCCGCGCGCGCTCGCTATCGTGGGGGTCATACCCGACACAATGCCGGTCAAATCGCCCGAAACGGCGGCAAAGGAGTCAAGCGCGCTCGAAGCCTTCGGAAGTGCGTTCTGACCCAGATCGGTCTGAGCCTGACCGAGGCTAGCCGTACCGGTCTGAATTGCCGCGTTGAGTGCGTTGCTCGCGTTCGAGATTGCCGTAGCGTCGTTTGCCATGGCGCTCGACTGTGCAGAAAGGCCATCCTTGATGCTCTGCAGCTTCTGGTTTTGCTCGCGAAGCGAATCGATGGTCGATACAATGCGCGCGTCAATTTCCTCGGAACCTGTCGACGTGTCATTAACGAGAATCTCCAAGTGCCCGATAACGGCCTTATTGTGATCGATCGTCGCCTGGAGAGACTCGAGCGAGTTGTCGATGCGGGTGGTCGTAGATGTGACCGTACCCGTTAGCTTGCCAATCGCAGCGTTCGCGGAGGCTGACGTCTTGGTGAGTGCAAGGCTACCTTCCGAGAGTGCCTTGGAGAGCGAGGTGATAGAGTTGCCCGCCGTGGCGCGAGCCTCGCCCAGCAGGTCGTTGCCCTGGGAGATTGCCTGCGTCAGCGACGGTGCCTGACCTTGCAAGCCGGCAAGCGCCGCATCAGCCGAGGCGATAGCGCCACTCGTCTTATCGATGGCGGCATTCATATCGCCAATCGAATCGCGCACCTCACCCAAGGTGTCGGATGCCTCGGACACCGAACTTGTCAGCGAGTCCTGAGTCTGGGTTGCCTTGTCCTTTAAATCGATGCCGGCATCCTTGGCGATGCCCGCTACGGTCTCGCCCACCGTGGAGACAAACTCCGAGTTGATCTGCTCCTCGATGGTGTTGGCACCGGTATCGGTAACCTTGGGCGCAATGGCGCTCTTTTTCTCGTTGACGTAATAGGTCAGCTTAGGCTGATGGTAATTGCCATCGAGCATCGAGACGAGATTGTCGGAGAAGTTCTTGGGGATTACAATCGCCGCGTAGTATTCACCGCTCTCGACGCCCTCTTTGGCATCGGCAGCCGAGTCGACGAAGGTCCAGCCCAGCCGATCGTTTTCCTTGAGCTGGTCGACCACCTTATCGCCCGCATTGAGCTCGCCCACTAGGTCGTTCTGGGTGCCCTGATCGTTGTTGGCGATAGCGATTTTAATGCCCTGGGTGTTTCCATATGGATCCCAGTTAGCCACGATGTTGTACCAAGCGTACAGCGAGGGGATAACGCACACGCCCAGGGTAACCACCAAGGCGACGGGGTTCACAAGCAGTCGCTTAATGTCGCGCTTGAATATCGCAAAGGAGACCTTTGCATCGGATAGTTTGCTGCCGAGACTCACGCTTGGACCATCCATCCTGTCGTTGAATCAAATCGTACTATCAACAACCATTGTACGTAGGCGCTTTAGCGTCTCGAAGCACAATGGTATTGAGTTTTGCGGGTAGCAATATACTACGAAGATTAGTTAACGTACAGTTGTACAGTATCTCAAATTTCAGCAGGTCGCAAAACCACAACCCGCACAAATTAACAATCCGAATAGTCATCGGGGGCGTTCTTAAACTACCAGTCAAACAAGAACGTCCCCAATGACTACCCTACTCATTTAAGTCTGTCCCCAATGAGTAGGTAGCAGCAATGGCAACGTCGATGTTTTGGTAGCGACAGCGAAAGCCCGCCAGAGCGAGCAAGGTGCCTTGAAACAAGGCGGCATTGAC
>CAJJZM010000086.1:0-9032 GCA_905197595.1 uncultured Collinsella sp. | reverse complement strand
ATTATGGTCCCGACGAGCTGGTGACCGACGCGCACGGCAATCCGATCAGCGTTGTGGACGCGATGCTGTCGGCCGAGAAGGCTGCCGCGACGGAGACGGTCACGCCGCATCTGTGCTATTACAGTCCGCGCATCCCCGGCAATACCGGGTCGGCGATTCGCCTGTGTGCGGTGACCGGCACCATCCTGCATCTGGTGGAGCCGCTGGGCTTTTCGCTCGACGACAAGACGGTGCGTCGCGCCGGTCTGGGCTACTGGCAAAACTTGGACGTGACGACCTATGCCGGCTGGAAGGATTTCCTTACGCGCAACGGTCTCTCCCCCGCCGACGAACGCCTGCACCTGCTGACCAAAAAGGCGCGCCGTACCTATGCGCAAAGCACCTACCGCGACGGCGACTTTTTGGTCTTTGGCAGCGAGAGCTCGGGGGTTCCCGAGCCACTGCTTGCCGCGGCGTCCGAACGCTGCGAGCGCATCCCCATGCTACGCGATTGCGACTCACTCGATAACGCCGATGCCTGGGAGGCTCATGAGGAGTCGCTCGGGCATACCGAGGACAGCCACGAGGCCATCCTTCAGCAGGATATCTGCGGCAACTTTGTCGACCCGGATGACTACCGCATCAGCGCGCTCAACCTCTCCAACAGCGCCGCCATCGTCCTCTACGAAGCCCTGCGCCAAACAGGCTTTCCGGGAATGTGATAAAGGGCTGCCCCTTTGTCACATTCAAGCGCCACGTCGACGACACACACGCCTGATTGATGCCCTAAATAACGAACCATCACTTTTAATCAGAATTAACTAAAATAAAATGAAGTTAAACGGCGGTGTGAAAGGAGAGCATTGTGGAATACCTCGAAAACCCGTTTACCCCTAGCTTTGGCGAGGTTCCTGCCCATCTCGCTGGCAGACAACAGATTATTCGGGATTTGGACCGTGCCTTCTTGAGCCAGCGCAGGCGCCCTGAATTGACCTCAATTTTCTCAGGCGCGCGTGGAACCGGTAAAACCGCTCTCATGTCGTCGCTCGCGACAAGGGCGGAATCCCACGGCTGGATTGCCGTAAAGACGACCGCGCTCTCGGGAATGCTTGAGGAAATCGAGTTCGAGGCGAAACGTGCTGCAGGCCATCTTATCGACCCGTCTAACAACTTCGAAGTCACCGGTCTCGAAATTGCACCGCTCGGCAGCATCGAGGTCAATCGCGTTCACGATGCCTCAACCTGGCGTTATCGCATGAGTGACATCATCGACCAGCTCAACGAGGCGGGCACCGGGCTGCTCGTCACGGTTGACGAGGTGGACCCGACGCTCGACGAGATGATTCAGCTCGCAGCGACGTATCAGCACTTTGTGACCGATGGGAAACGCGTCGCCCTGCTCATGGCGGGACTTCCCAACAACGTCTCGACGTTGCTGAACCACAAGACGGTCTCGTTCCTTCGCCGCGCCCAACAATATCATCTGGGGCGTATCGCCGACCACGATGTGCGTGAGGCCCTAATCCGAACGATTCAGGAAAACGAGCGCTTGGCGGATGCCGAGGGAATCGATAAGGCCGTTCGCTCGATTTCGGGCTTTCCCTTCCTTTTGCAGCTTGTGGGTTACCGCGCCTGGGATCTCACGAGCAACTCGAGGGAAATATCATCTCGCGACTTTGACCAGGGAATCAAAATCGCACGCGACGAAATGGACGACCGGATCCTCGCGGCAACCTATCGGGAACTCACTGCAGAGGACAAACGATTCCTCATCGCTATGCTCGATGACGAGGAAGAGTCCACCACCGCCGACCTTGTCGAACGCCTTAAGCGTTCGCCGCAACAGGTCTCCCGCTACCGACGCCGCATGATAGACGCCGGCATCATTGGAGAACGCGGGCGCGGAATCGTCGCTTTTGAATTACCGTTCTTCCGCGACTATCTCGCAGCTCAATGCGTGAAATAGAAGTCAATGTGACAAAGGGACAGTCCCTTTGTCACATTCGGTTAGAGGTAGCGGCCGGTAATGCTCTTAGGGCAGGCCGCGATGTCGTCTGGCGTGCCGACGCAGACGATTTGCCCGCCCGCATCACCGCCGCCCGGGCCCATGTCGATCACGTAATCGGCGTTACGGATGAGGTCGAGATCGTGTTCGATCACGATAACCGTGGCGCCCTTGGCAACGAGTCCGTCAAACACGCTCAGCAGTACCTGAACATCGAGCGGATGCAGGCCGATGGTGGGCTCGTCGAACACGAATACGGCATCGTCCTGCACGCGGCCCATCTCGCTCGCAAGCTTAAGTCGCTGCGCCTCGCCGCCCGAGAGCGCCGGCGTGGGCTCGCCAAGTGTCAGGTAGCCCAGACCCAGGCCATGCAAGGTCTGCAGGCGCGCCTGAACTTTCTTGAGTCCCACCGTGGCGTCGAGGGCCTCGTCCACGCTCATATCCATAAGTTGCGGCAACGTGAGCAGACTGCCGTCCTTGCCCTCGCGATGAATATGCGAGGCGGCATCCGCATAACGCGATCCACGACATGCGGGACAGACAATCTCGACATCGGGCAAAAACTGCACGTCGAGCGATATCGAACCCGTGCCATCGCACGTAGGGCAACGCAAGGTGCCGGTGTTGTAGCTAAAGGCACCCGCCTTATACCCCGCCGCCTTGGCCTCGGGCGTGCGGGCGAAGGCGCGGCGCAACTCATCATGGATGTCGGCATAGGTCGCCACCGTCGAGCGCACGTTGGCGCCGATGGGCGTGGCGTCAATCAGGTTGGCGCGTGCGATACCCTCGGCATCGACCCAACGCACGTGCCTTGGCAGACGCTCGCCGGCTGCCTGCGCCTTGAGTGCCGGGATGAGCGTCTCGAGCACCAGCGTCGTCTTGCCCGAACCCGAAACACCCGTCACCGCGACAAGGCGGCCACGCGGGATATCGACTTCGAGTGGTTTGACGGTATGGATGGCATCGGTCGTCATGCGGATATGGCCTAGGTCGAACATTTCGTCGTCAGCCACCTGCGGGCGCAAGCGCTTGGGGTCCGAGCGCAAGAACGGCGCGATGCGGCTGCCCTGCGATTGTTCGACCTCGCCCACCGTACCGGCGGCGATCACATGACCGCCGTCTGCTCCGGCAACGGGGCCCATCTCGACCAGATAGTCGGCTTCTGCCAGCACGCGCGTGTCATGGTCGACCACAACCACCGTGTTGCCGTCTGCAACCAGATCGCGCATCACGCCCACCAGGCCGTCGACATTGGCAGGATGCAAGCCGATCGAAGGCTCGTCCAGCACATACAGCACGCCCGTCGATCGGTTGCGCACCACGCGGGCAAGCTGCACGCGCTGGCGCTCACCCGTGGAGAGCGTGGCACCGGCGCGATCGAGCGAAAGGTAATCGAGGCCCAAGTCAACCAGACGACGGGCCGTGCTCAAAAACGAATCGCAGATATCCGTCGCCATGGGCTGCATCTCAGTCGGCACGGATGCGGGCACCCCGCGCACCCACTCAATCGCCTCGCCCAGCGTCATGGCGGCCGCCTGCGCCAAATTGATACCGCGCACCTGGGGCTGGCGCGCGGCCTCGGAGAGACGCGTGCCACCGCAATCGCGGCACGGCCCCTCGCGCAAAAAGCGAGCCACGCGCTTAAGCCCCTTGTCGTCCTTAACCTTGGCGAGCGCGTTTTCGACGGTATAGACGGCGTTGTAATAGGTAAAGTCGAGCGGCGTGGCACCCTCGCCGTTTTTGGGGACGTAGAGAATGTGCTTCTTGACCGCCGGGCCATGGAACACGATATCGCGCTCGGCGGGCGTGAGCTGGTTAAACGGCACGTCGGTGCGCACGCCCATCTCGCCGGCCACCTGCTTCATCAGGTCCCACATGAGCGTGCCCCAGGGAAGCACCGCGCCCTCGTTGATGGTCTTTGACTCGTCGGGCACCAGGCTCGCCTCGTCCACCTCGCGCACAACACCGGTGCCGCCGCAGGCGGGACACGCGCCGCCGCTGTTAAAGGCAAGATCCTCGGCCCCCGGCGCAAAGAACTCGCGGCCGCATGCGGGGCAGGTGAGCGACAGGCCCGCGGCCACGTTAAGGCTCGGCTCCACACGCGCCCCGCAATGCGGGCACACGTGATGGGCGCAACGGCTAAAGAGCAGACGTAGGCTGTTGTTGAGCTCGGTCATGGTACCAAAGGTCGATCGCACACCTGGCACGCTGGGGCGCTGGTGCAGCGCCAAGGCCGCCGGCACGTGCAGCACCTCGTCCACCTGAGCGTGCTCTGCCTGCGTCAGCCGTCGGCGGGTATAGGTGCTGAGCGCCTCCAGGTAACGGCGCGAGCCCTCGGCATAGAGCACCCCCAGCGCCAGCGAGCTCTTGCCCGAACCTGACACGCCGGCAATACCCACGAGCCTTCCCAGCGGAATATCGATATCGATGTCCTTAAGGTTATGGACGCGCGCACCGCGCACCTCGATAGCCTGCGGGCTCATCTTCTGTTCCGTCACCTTTATCACCCTACTCATGCCATAAAACGCGGTCGCGGATATACTCGCCCAGCATGGGCACGGTAAACCGCACAAGGCCGTATCCGGCGGCCTCGATGACGCGCTCGCGAATCAGGCTTGCGCGATATTTACTCGCCCAGCTCTGGGTGCGGTCGCAGCGCTCAATGATATCCGCCATGCGCGTCGGCTTACCCTCGTCAACCGCCATGGCCTCGATAAAGAGGCGCTGTGGACTGCGCAGCCCGTAATACAGAGGCGCGTCAACCGCTTCGTAGAACTCGGAGACGGCATCCGCATGGCCATCCTCGACATCGCGCCTTTCGATGACCTGCGAGCCACGCCGGACAGCAGAGCGCCACATGTAATAGCCCACCAGCTGAACCATATAGGGATGCCCCATGCTCTTGTGTGCCGCAAGGTCCGCTGTCTCCGCGTCAGCGTAAAGACCAGCACACTTGACCGTCTGGATATACGAATCGCGCACCTTGGGCAAGGATATCGCCCCCAGCGTACGCTGCTGGGCACGCCGCAAAAACGTCACGCTCGGCTCTTCGAGCAGATCGTCAACCATACTGGGTAAGCCGGCGAACACCAGCGCAAGACCGCGCTGGTCGCTATCGGGCAAGCCTGTAGCATCCTGGTCTCCAAGCACCTGCTGATAGAGAACGGCAAGAGCTGCCAGTTCCTCGATAGATGCCGATTGTGCCTCGTCAATCGCAAACAGTAAGCCCTTGCCTGGACCGAGCTTCTTGAGGCGCTCGTTGACCAGCCCCCGTAGCGTCTGGCCCTTTGCCCGAGCCGCCTCGACCGACATCCGACCAAACGACGGCCCAAACTCCATTGACGTCACAACGGGTTTATTCGAGCGAAGCGCGTCGGCCAGGCGATCGCATAAGCCAAGCGAAGCGGAATCGGAGACAACCGCCCATCCGCGCTCATTGGCTAGACGTTGCAGCTCCCGCAGGAGAACCGTTTTGCCACAGCCGCGGTTTCCCGTAATGAGCATGAGCCTGCCCGGCGCTCCGGCGCCGTTATCGAGCCCTTCCTCGAAATCTTCGATGACCGACTCGCGACCGATGAGTACCGGAGGTCGCTTACCAGCCGTTGGCTTAAAGGGATTTGGATTCATGTCGGCCTCCTCGAATTGGCAAAGGCTGGTAATAGTTATACCAACTTATACCGAGTTATACCAATATCATGTGACAAAGGGGCTGTCCCTTTGTCACATGTGGCCGAAAAACTCGGCATCTGCTGCTCGCCAGGGGCGGAAGGTGGCGGAATCGATCTTTACGTGCGCCGCGGCGGGTACGTCGTACCATTTGACCGTGTAACCGGCGCCGTGAGAGCAAAAGACTGAATCGGGCGTGTTGGGCAGATCGGCCTCGGGCTCATAGGCGGCCGTCTCGATGACGCGCTCGGCATCATGGCAAGCCGCATAGCCGGCGAACTCCAGGTACAAATGGCCGCGACCGCTCGTGTAGGCAGCCACCTCCAGCGCGTAATCCTGCACCTCGGATGCCGGGACGCGACCCACAAGCTTCGCCCGGTCTCCCGCCATCGTCGGCGGCTCGTACTCGGCACCCATGCGCGTGGCATCCGAGAGCGCCCGGCCCACGCACTCCCCCGGCACCTCGAGCTCAAAGCGATACCACGGCTCCAGCAGCACCGCCGCGCCGGCCTCACGCGCTTGCATGAGCCCCTGGCGAATCGCGCGGTACGTGGCCTGGCGAAAATCGCCGCCCTCGGTGTGTTTGGCATGCGCACGGCCGCCCGTGAGCGTAATGCGCACATCGGTGATGGGCGAGCCGGTCAGCACGCCCAGGCAATCGCGCTCCATGGCGTTGGTGAGTACCAAACGCTGCCAGTTAAGATCGAGCTCATCGGTCGAGGTCACGGTGCCAAACTGCACGCCCGAACCCACTGGCAACGGCTCCAGGCGCAGGTGTACCTCAGCGTAATGACGGAGCGGCTCAAAGTGGCCCACGCCCTCGACCGGCTGCGAGATAGTCTCCTTATAGAGAATGCCGCCGGGCTCAAACCCAACCGTAAGACCGAAGCGATCGGCCAACACCCGCTGCACGACCTCGAGTTGCACGGCGCCCATCAACTGCAAATGGATCTGCTCAAGATGCGTATTCCAGCTTACGCCGAGCATGGGATCTTCGTCCGCCAACTCAGTCAGCGCTTTGAACACCGCATGGACATCGTGTTCGCCCGGAAGCACCGTATAGGTGAGGACTGGCGCAATGACGGGTACATCGCCCGCGGGCTCCGCGCCCAGGGCGTCCCCTGGGCGAACGTGCGCAAGACCCGTCACAGCACAAATACCGCCAGCAGTAACTTCTTGCGCAAGCTCATACTTCTCGCCGTTATAGATGCGCACTTGATCGACCTTCTGCTCCCACGCCTCGGCACCGGAACGTCCGTCAATCATCTGCTTGGCGTGCAGCGTGCCGCCGGTCACTTTAACCCAAGCCAAGCGCTCACCGCGATCCCCGCGGCTCACGCGGTAGACGCGGGCGGCAAACTCCGGGCGCCATACCTGTTCGCGCATCAGCGCGCATATGCCATCCAGCAGCTCGTCCACGCCTTGGTCCTTGAGCGCCGAGCCAGCAAAGCATGGAAACAATTTGCGCTCGGCAACCATGCGCGACAGCGTCGCGACGGAAAGCTCACCCGCTTCAAGAAACTCCTCGAGCGCCGCCTCGTCCAACGCAGCAGCGTCCTCCCAAGCGGCACCACCCGCCAACAGTTCGCTGGCATCCAGGCAGCCCTCGGAAAGACGCTGCCCAAGCTGTGCCAGCAAAACATCGCGGCCGGGATGCTCCAAATCGATTTTGTTGATATAGATGAACGTCGGGATGTCATAGCGCGCAAGCAGGCGCCACAGAGTTTCGGTGTGCCCCTGTACGCCGTCGTTGGCACCCACAACCAAAATAGCGTAGTCGAGCGCGCGCAATGTGCGCTCCGCCTCGGCAGAAAAATCGACATGCCCCGGTGCGTCCACGAGCATGACGCGGGTACCACCGTGGTCGAACACGGCCTGCGACGAGAAAATCGTGATGCCACGCTCGCGCTCGATCGTGTTCGTGTCCAGATGCGAATCGCCATCGTCCACGCGGCCGCGCTTGCGAATGCGGCCCGCGTTAAACAGCATGGCCTCGGCCAACGTGGTCTTGCCGGCATCGACATGCGCCAAGATTCCAACGACCGCTTGCTTCGACATGGCTCTCCTCTTATTGCAAGCCCATCGCACACGGCAACGGGCATCCTCGTTCCAC
This sequence comes from uncultured Collinsella sp., assembly GCA_905197595.1. GTDB lineage: Bacteria > Actinomycetota > Coriobacteriia > Coriobacteriales > Coriobacteriaceae > Collinsella. Next base: position 1,269 of record CAJJZM010000086.1, on the reverse strand, counting down.
ACTGGATGATACAATTTACGGGCCGGCGGGCGAAGCGGGCCCTATCCCCCGACCAAGCTCATCGCCCCGCGTTGCCGCGCGGCGATTTTCGTAGGTTCGCGCCTTGCGAAAGCCGGCTTACAAAACAGCGTAGCGAACGAACATGGCCCCACCCGGGGCCATGTTCGTTCACATGAATTGTTGATATGCGTCCCTGCTCTTACGCCTCGCGCAGCCAATCAAACGCAACACGCGGCGTGCCGTCCGACACATGCACGATGCCGGCGCGCTCGAACCCCGCCTTCATGCTCGCACCCTGCATGGGCAGGTTGTCCGCATGCGTATCGATACGCAGATGGTCGGCACGCTCCCTGGCAAAGGCGAACATCGCGGCCGCGATACCGTGCACGGTGCCGTCGGACGCCACGCGGTGCAGCACGGCATACGGAGTGTCGCTGTGCCACTGACCGTCCTCGATGACGTCATAGCACTCGTCCGGGCCAGGTAAAAAGGCAAACGTCGCCACCACGCGGCCGTCGACTTCGAACACATAGCTGCCACCGGCGGCGATATCGGCAGCCAGCTGCTCGGCCGAAGGCGTGCCCTCGGGCCACTGCGTGGCGTTACCATGCGCGCGCATAAAGGCGCGGGCGGCATCATAGATAGCCATGACGGCGGGAATGTCGGTCTCGAGGGTTTTTCTGATCATCACGCGGCGGCCTCACGTTTATTGGTATCACTGTGATTGAGCAATGATACCAGCGTTTGGAAAGGGGTGCGAAGCAGATGGGGAGCAAAAAGCGAGCCGCCTGGTCAAAGGCCAAAAGTGAGTTTTTGGGCGCTGCCACCGGCGGCGATATGGGCGACCTGTTTGCGCGCGAGGACGAACGCCGCGACGCCCTGGACGCCGAGCGCGACGAGGCCTGGCGCTACAAGTCGTGCATGCGCAAAAACCGTTACGATACACGCGCCGAGGCCGAGGCCGTTATGGCCGACTGCGAAAACCGCGGGCGTCGTGGTTTGGCCTGCTACAAATGCGAATACTGTGGCGGATGGCATCTGACGTCGCACCCTTGGAAATAGAACCCGCATCGGCACGGCGTTGACGGGACGCCAGCCATCGTGCGCAAGCTACGGGCGCGGCGGCACCAAAACATCGTAACGAACGGCCTTGCCCACAAGCTGATAGCTCGGCTTAACGCCGGCAAGCAGCGGCCCCTTCACCGGCCGCTTGATAACGACCTTGCGCGGGCGCACCGCAAGCGCAGCTTCGACCAGCGTCTCCTCATC
>CAJJZM010000085.1:0-9076 GCA_905197595.1 uncultured Collinsella sp. | reverse complement strand
GCGCTCGATCCAGTGGGCGATGATCCCTAAGTAGGCGGCGGCGTAGAAGGCGACGTAGTATTCCACGAAGACCGTAGGGTTGTCGCGGTATTTCTCATGCAGGATGTTCTGCACCAGGTTCTCGCAGACCGCCTCGCGCAGCCGCGGCCCGAAACGCACATCGCCCCCGGGGCCGAGCACCGCGTGCAGAAAGTCGCTCTGCTCGCGCAGGTAGTCGAACAGTTCCACGAGGAACGGCAGCGGGCGGCCCGTCGCGCGGAAGGCCAGCATGTCCGCCAGGGTAATGGACTGCATGCGCTCCTGCAGGGCATCGAGGTCGGCCATGACCTCGTCCTCCAGCACGGCGAGCAGCCCGTCCTTATCGCGGAAGTGGTTGTAGAAAGTGCCGCGGGACGTATCGGCCCGCTCGCATAAGTCGTTCACGGTGAGCGCATCGTAGCCGCCGGCACGCATGAGCTCGCGGATCACCACGGCGCCGGCCAGAATCACGCCCGCGCGCTTGGGCTGCACGCCCGGCAACGCGGCAATGCCTGCAACATCCAACACAGACATGCGCTCGATAACGACCGAGACCTGCTCCAGCGACAGCTCGCGTAGGTGCACAAAGCTCGAATCGTACGGTTCCAGCTCGTGGACCAGCGCCACGAGCGTGGTAACGGTGCCACCCACCGCGACCAGGCGCTCGGCACGCTCAAAATTGCTCGGCAGGCCCTCAAAATAGGCAGCGAACTGCTCGCCCGCCCAGCCGGCAGCGGCAGTAAGCTCGCCGTCCGCAGGCGGCAACGCGGAGAAGAAGCGCTCCGTCACACGACGGCAGCCAATGTCCAGCGAACGCGTCCCCTCCAGCGCAAAGACCCCGCGCTCCGGCGCGTACACACCCGTCGCGAGCTCCGTGGATCCGCCGCCCGAATCGGCAACAATGATGCGCTCGCCGGCAAAGTCGTGCGCCACGCCAAAAAACGTCAGGCGCGCCTCGACCTCTCCTGGAATCACCTGCGGCTCGAGACCCAGCTCGCGCAGGCCGTCCAGCAGCAGCACGGCGTTGGACGCATCGCGCGCGGCACTCGTGCACGTGGTACAGATGCACACGGCCCCAAAGGCACGCGCCTCGTCCACAAACATGCGGCATGCGGCGAGCACGCGCTCGACCGCCGCCTCGCAAAAGCGGCCCGTCGCGTCAACGCCCTCGCCCAGATCGGTAATCTCGGTATGCTTGGACGATTCCACGATCGCCCCGGCCTCGACCTGCGCCAGCACCAGTCGCGACGACACCGTTCCCAGGTCGATCGCCGCCACCTTATATCGTTTGCAATCTGCCATTGCGGGCTCCCCTCCGGGCGCTACTCGCCTACTCGCCGCTGGACGCGACCGTCTGACCCTCGACGCCGTTAAATCCAAACAGCATGTCGAGCGCCTGGATGTACCACGGCGCGTCCTTGCCGACTTCTTCGATCTCCTTGGCCACCTCGCTGGCCTTCTTGGCGTTCGACGACTTCTTTTCAGCCGACGACGAGTCCGAATCATCGTCCAAGCCCAGCACTTCAATCCTCTTCTCGCCGGGCATCGCCATGCCCAGTTCCCGTGCCCGATCCTTAATGCCCTCTTCCGAGAGCCACTTGTCAGTGTCTTTTTTCATCTCATCTTTGTATTGCTCGCGAATCTCGACCTGCTTGGCCAAGATGTCGTTCGAGCGTTTTGCAACGTACAGGTCGCGCACGGGGAAATACAGGCTCACGAGCGCCAGAGCCACCACGATACCGATAAACAGCGGGCGTAGAGAGCCATGCGTAAAGTCATAGATCGCCTTAATCACCGCGTTGTCGTTGGCGTAGCGCATAAAGTCCGAACCCGAAAGACGGCTCGAGGGCCTGCTCGATTTGTCGTGCGTCTGGGCCGAGGGACGCGACGCATGTGTCGAACGTGCCGGGCGCACCGGTCCATCTGTCGAAGTATTCACTTGAGCATTGGGGCGCGAGGTACTTGTCGGACGCTGCATGGAGCGGTCGGCGCCGGCGTAGGCGGACCCACCGAGCTGCACCGTGCGCGCACGGCGAGGCGACGGCTCACGCGAACCGGCGGAATAGTACCTGTTGTCGTAAATCTGATCCATGTGCGCCTTGTGCGGTTGAGGTTTGTTTGCGCTAAGTATTCTAGTTATAGCACGAGCGTGCGCACCACCTTCGACAGCCTTTGCTCGACATAAAAAAGGCGCTGAGCCATATGGCCCAGCGCCCACAGCGCTTTGCGGCGTCCAGCCAAGGCGGGGGCGGAACCGAGTCAGCCTCCCCCTCGCCAAATTCGCCCGTTTAGCGAATGTTGTAGAACGCGGCCTTGCCGGCGTAGCGCGCGCTGCCCTCGAGCTCGTCCTCGATGCGGATGAGCTGGTTGTACTTGGCGATACGATCGCTGCGGCACGGGGCGCCCGACTTGATCTGGCCGGCGTTGACGCCCACGACCAGGTCGGCGATCGTGGAGTCCTCGGTCTCGCCGGAGCGGTGGCTCACGATGCAGGCGTAACCGGCCTCCTTGGCGGTCTCGATGGCCTCGAGCGACTCGGTGAGCGTGCCAATCTGGTTGACCTTGACCAGGATCGCGTTGGCGGCACCCAGCTCGATGCCCTTCTTAAGGCGCTCGGTGTTGGTGACGAACAGGTCGTCGCCCACCAGCTGCACTTTGTTGCCAATGCGGCGGGTAAGCTCGACCCAGCCGTCCCAGTCTTCCTCGGCCATGCCATCCTCGATAGAAATGATGGGATAGGTGTCGACGAGCTTCTCCCAGTAATCGACCATCTGGGCGCTCGTGTACTCAACACCCTCGCCCTTGAGCTCGTACATGCCGGTCTCGGCGTTGTAGAACTCGGTCGAGGCCGGGTCCATGGCGTACATGAAGTCGACGCCGGGCTTAAAGCCAGCCTTCTCGACGGCCTTGGTAATGTACTCGAACGGCTCGGCATTGGTCTTAAGGTTGGGCGCAAAGCCGCCCTCGTCGCCCACGCCGCCGCCCAGGCCGGCCTCGTGCAGCACGCCCTTGAGGGTGTGGTAGACCTCGGCGCACCAACGCAGGCCCTCGGCAAAGCTCGGGGCGCCCACCGGCATGATCATGAACTCCTGGAAGTCGACGTTATTGTCGGCATGCACGCCGCCGTTGAGGATGTTCATCATGGGCGTGGGCAGCAGATGGGCGTTGACGCCGCCCAGGTACTGGTACAGCGAAAGACCCGCCGACTCGGCAGCGGCGCGGGCAACTGCCAGCGACACACCCAGAATGGCGTTGGCACCGAGATTGGTCTTGTTGGGGGTACCGTCCGCGGCAATCAGCGCGGCATCGACGGCGCGCTGGTCGAAGGCGTCGAGGCCCACGACGGCGTTAGCGCACTCGTTATTGACGTGCTCGACGGCCTGCGAAACGCCCTTGCCCAGGTAGCGACCCTTGTCGCCATCGCGCAGCTCGCAGGCCTCAAAGGCACCGGTCGAAGCGCCCGAAGGCACCATTGCGCGGCCAAAGCTACCGTCCTCGAGCACGACCTCGACCTCGACAGTGGGATTGCCGCGGCTGTCGAGCACCTCGCGACCGTAGACGTCCAAAATATCGCTCATGTTGTCTCCCTCTCACTTGGAAACGGGTTGAATGCTTGGCGACACGGCTTGCACGCTACAGTGGCGCGCAGGTTCATAAGTTAGCCTTATCGCACTTTTTGCATTATGCCCTAAGTTAGCCAAGGGATACAATCTTTTTGAAAAATAATGGGGGCGATGAGAAAGTCCGTCCCGTCGCCCCCGCAGTCTTACTCCTCTGCCTTTGCGGCATCCCAGAGGTCATTGAGGCCGTGGGTCGAAAGCTCGGCCAGATCCACGTGGGCGTCGGCCGCCATCTGCTCCATCGCGGCCCAGCGGCGGCGGAACTTTGCCGTGCTGGCACGCAGGGCGCTCTCGGCGTCGATTCCCTCCTTGCGCGCAACGTTGACCAGGGCAAAGAGCAGGTCGCCAAACTCCATCTCGCGCTCGGGCGAGCCGGGAGCCTCGGCCTCAAACTCGGCACGCTCCTCGGCGACCTCGTCCCACACGTCCTGGACCGTCTCCCACTCAAAGCCCACGGCAGCCGCCTTGCGCGACACCTTCTGAGCCTGCATCAGCGCCGGCAGGTGCGTGGGCACGCCGTCGAGCAGACCCTCGGGCGCGGCCTCGCCTGCCGCCACGGCCTGGTCTTTGGCGGCCTTCTCGGCAAGCTTGACCTCGTCCCAGATCTTGAGAACCTCGTCGGAGTTGTCGGCATCCGCATCGCCAAACACGTGTGGGTGGCGGCGGATGAGCTTGGCGTCGATATCGCGTGCCACATCGGCCAGCGAAAACTCACCGGCGTCCGCCGCAATCTGCGCATGCAGTACGACCTGCATGAGCACGTCGCCGAGTTCCTCGCGCAGATGCGTGGCATCGTCGGCCTCGATGCAGTCGAGCGCCTCGTAGGCCTCCTCGATCATGTTCTTGCCAATGCTGCGGTGCGTCTGTTCGCGGTCCCACGGGCAGCCATCGGGCTGACGCAGACGCCAGATGGTCTGCACCAGATGCTGCAGCTCGGTCGACGCGTCTACCAGCGTGGACAGATCGCGCGAGCCCTCGGCATTTTGCTGAGCCATGTGCTGCGCCATGGCTACTCCTCCTCCATGACCACGTGGCGGAACGCGCCGCCCTCGTAGATGCCGTAGCTGTGCGAGCCGTCCTTGGGGATGCTCACGCTGCCGGGGTTGAAGAGCCACAGGCCCGGGTGCGCCTCGCTTGCCTCGTTAACCTTGATGTGCGTGTGGCCGTAGACGAGCGCGGAGCCCTCGGGCAGCGCGGGCGCGTGGTCAACGCTGTTATGCATGCCAGCGCCAAAGACGTGGCCATGCGTCAGGAACAGCTCGCGGCCGGTCTCGTCGAACAGCGTGGCGTAGTCGGCCATGACGGGGAAGTCGAGCACCATCTGGTCGACCTCGGCGTCGCAGTTGCCGCGGACGGCGATGATGCGGTCGGCCAGGGCGTTGAGCAGCGGAATCACGCGCTTGGGAGCGTAGTCGCGCGGCAGGTCGTTGCGCGGGCCGTGGTAGAGCAAGTCGCCCAGCAGCACGATGCGGTCGGGCTGCTCGGATTCGATGGCGGCGACCAGACGCTCGGTCCAGTATGCCGAGCCGTGAATGTCGGAAGCGATGAGGTATTTCATGGGGAGTCCTTTCGGTGTGGGGTTGATGGGGCTGGGCGCGGGATGTCGCCGGCCGCGCTATTCAAATCGCAGTGCCGGGGCTTGTGCCGCCTGCATCACGCGCTGGAGCGGCACATTATGCTCGCGGGCAAGACGGGCGCAGTCCTCGTACTCGGGCGCCGCACGCTCACTGCCGTCGGGCAGGGTGGCTACTTTGACGGCCACCTCGCCCCAAGGCGTCGCTACCTGCTCAAAACGACGCGGCAGGCAGACGCGTTCCATCACCTGGCGACGAACGGCGTTGGTCGTGGTTTCCAAAAAGATAATCGTCTGCAGGCGTTCGATATCCTCATGCGAGCAAATCACCTGCAACTGCCATCCGGGGCGGCCCTTTTTGCAGTAGAGGGGCAGCCAGTGCACCTCGCGGGCGCCGGCCTCGCGCAGGCGGTCGGCGGCGTAGGCGAGCACCTCGGGCGACGCGTCATCGATGTCGCACTCCAGCTTGACGATAGTTTCGGGCGCATCGGTCTCGCGGGACAGCGGAGATGTACTTCCACGTTGCATACGGTCCGAATCCTTTCCGCACGGGCTCGTTTTATTCACCCAAACGCTAGCACATCGGACGTGGCACAGGCGTGACTTTCGTCCGTCGCCGCCCTCACCCCTATCCAAACGTGTACGTCAGCCTCCAAACATGTCATTTTTTGTCGGTTTTGGAGGCTGACGTACACGTTTTGGAGCGAGGCCGCACACGATCAGAATTGCGCTCGCACTCCGTCCACCACAAAGTTCACTACACTCAACAATTTTGAACTTTCTACGCAGTTCATCGGCCAAAAAATTACCCTCGGCATACTTACAGGCTGCACGATGCTACTCTAGTTGCATTTGGCTAACTAAGCGGCTGCCGAGGACCCCGACCGGCACCGTTACGGCATAGGAGGTTTCATGTTCGAGAAGCGGCTCTTCTCCCTGGTTCCGCAGGCAACGCCCTACATTATGGCAAGCGTCCTGTTTAAGTGGATCGCGCTCATGGCAAACATCACGGTGATGTGGGTGCTTGCGCGCATCTTGGGCGGCATCGTCACGGACGGCCTTTCCGCCGCGCTCGCCGTCGATGCCCTCGCACAGGCGGCCTTGCCGCTCGCCGGCGCCATCATCGTGCGCGCCGCTGCCATCTATCTGGCGCAGCGTTCCGGTGACAAGGCCGCCTTCAAAGCCGTCCGCCGCGTGCGTTCGCTCGTCTACGACAAGCTCACCGCGCTCGGCCCGTCCTATACCGAAACCGTCCCCACCGCCGAGGCCGTGCAAACCAGCGTGGAGGGCGCCACGCAACTCCAGGTATACTTTGGCGGCTATCTGCCGCAGCTCTTTTTTGCCGGCCTGGCACCCATCACGCTGTTCGTGCTGCTCGTAGGCCAAGCGGGACTTCCCGCCGCGCTGCTGCTCGCCTGCGTTCCGGTCATCCCCGTCTCCATTATGATGGTCATGCGCAACGCCAAAAAGATCGGTGCCGAGTACTGGGGCAGCTATGTCGATCTTGGCGGCATGTTCCTGGAGGCCGTGCAGGGTCTCACCACCCTTAAGGTCTACCAGGCCGATCGAAGCTGGCACGAGCGCATCAACGCCGAGTCCGAGCGTTTCCGCACAGCGACCATGCACCTGCTGGTGATGCAGCTGCGCTCCATTTGCGTTATGGACCTGGTCGTCTATATGGGCGCCGCGCTCGGCATTATCGTGGCCGCACTGCAGCTCGCCACGGGCAAGATCGGCTTTGAGGCTGCCTTCCTCATCGTCTTTCTGTCACAGGAGTTCTTTTTGCCTATGCGCCGCCTGGGATCGCTGTTCCACACGGCCATGAACGGCATGGCCGCCTCGCGCCGCATGTTTGGCATTTTGGATACGCCCGAGCCCGAGCGCGGCGATGTTGAGCTTGATGGTCGCGGCGATATCGAGCTCGCAGGCGTGAGCTATGCCTACGGCGACCGCACCGTGCTGGACAGCGCCAGCACGACCATTGCGCACGGCTCGCTCGTGGCACTCGTGGGCGAAAGCGGCGGCGGCAAGTCCACGCTCGCGGGGATTATCGCGGGCCGCAAGGACGCCTACCGCGGCAGCGTGCGCATTGGCGGCGTCGAGCTGCGCGATGTCACGGCCGCCTCACTCATGCGCGCCGTCACGCTGGTGCCCACCAACGGCTACCTGTTTGCCGGCACCCTGCGCGACAACCTGCTGCTCGCCCAGCCCAACGCCACCGACACCGAGCTTTTGCGCGCGCTCGACCGCACGCGCGTGGCGGCCTTTGTGCGGGCCAACGGCGGGCTCGACATGGTGATTAACGAGGGTGGCACCAACCTTTCGGGCGGCCAGCGCCAGCGCGTGTGCATGGCCCGCACCCTGCTGCACGACTCGCCCATCTATGTGTTTGACGAGGCGACGAGCAACGTCGATGCCGCAAGCGAGGCCGCGATCGGCGAGGTCATCGCGTCGCTTGCCGGCGAGCACACCGTAATTGTGGTGGCGCATCGCCTGTCGACGATCGTGGACGCCGACCAGATTCTGGTGCTGGAGCGCGGTCGCATTGCCGAGCGCGGCACCCATGATGAGCTCCTGTCGGGCGCGGGCGCCTATGCGCGCATGTGGAACAGCCAGGAGCAGCTCTCGGCATATGCGTATGCGGAGGGTGATGCCGAGGATGCCGGCGCGGTTGAGGCTGTTGACGGCAGCGCCGCCTGTGCCGATGGCCTCAACGGTACTAGTTCGTCTTCCGCTGCCGCGGCGCCTGACTCCGGCCGCGCCCGTCGCTCGGCGCCGTCCATCATGTGGCGCATGATGGGGCTCGTCCGACCGCTTGCCGGCTGGCTTGTGCTAGCCGTCGCGCTGGGCAGCATCGGCATGCTCACCGCCGCGTTCGTGCCGGCCTTTGGCGCCCTTGGCCTTATGGCCGCGCTGGGCCGCAACGCCTTGAGGCTTGGTCTTATCGCAGCATGCGCGGCCTGCGCCGCCTGCGGCATCGCGCGCGGGCCGCTCCACTACGGCGAGCAGCTCTGCAACCATTACATCGCATTCCGTCTGCTCGCACACATTCGCGACCTGGTATTTGGCGCCCTGCGCCAGCTCGCCCCCGCCAAGCTCGAGGGCCGCGGCAAGGGCGAGCTCGTGAGCCTGGTCACCTCGGATATCGAGCTGCTCGAGGTCTTCTACGCGCACACCATCTCGCCCATTGCCATAGCTCTGGTCTGCACCGTTGTGTTTGAGGGCTTTTTGCTGGCTGTGAGCCCCGAGCTCGCGGGCATCGCGCTCGTGGCCTACGCGGTCCTGGGCGTGCTACTGCCCCTGACCTCGGCCAAGGCATGCGGCACCACCGGCCGCCAGAGCCGCGAGGGCGCCGGTAAGCTGGGCGCCTTTGTACTCGACAGTCTGCGCGGCGCGGGCGAGACCATCCAGTTTGCCGGTGGCACCGATCGCAGCCGTGCCCTGGGCAAGCTGACCGAGCAAGTCGGCGCCGTGGACGCGCGCCTCAAGCGCCGCCAGGCGGTCAGCGAGGCCGTAGCCGATGCGCTTATTCTTGTGGCTAATCTGGTGATGCTCGGGCGTGCGCTGCAGCTGGTGGCTGCGGGAACGATTGACTTTGCCGCAGCGTTTGTCGCCGTCTTTACCTTTGTGTCGTCGTTTGGCTCGGTGATGGCCGTGAGCCGCCTGGGCGCCTCACTGCAGGAGACGCTCGCCTCGGGCGCACGCGTGCTCGATTTGCTCGACGAGCAGCCCCAGTGCGCCGAGGTCGCCGATGGACAGAACGTTGAGTTTGCCGGCGCCGCAGCCGAGCATGTGAGCTTTAGCTATGTGGGCGGCGTGGACGCGGGCGGTAGCCTCCTTGTGGCGGTGCTGTCGGGCTTGGGTT
>CAJJZM010000084.1:0-9089 GCA_905197595.1 uncultured Collinsella sp. | reverse complement strand
GGTGCCGTGGCCAAAAAATGGCAAATATGAGTACTGTCACCAATTTAGTAACAGGTAATTTTGGCCTCTCGGACAGGTTTTGCGCTCAGTGCCGCCAACTTGATGCTTAGTTATTCTACATTTGTTTATTATCTTCTGACTTTACGCCACCTCCGAGTCTTAAATTCCCTGATTTTGCTGTTACTGATTTAGTGACAGTACTCATATTTGTCATTTTTTGGCCAGGGTATATGATTAACCCCCTATTTTCGTCGCGAATTAGACCGGCTTAAGCCCAAAACACGCCCGCAGCGTGTTAAGCAACGCCTCTTGCTTCTTCCTGCGGGCATCGACACGATTCCGGTACCGCTTTCGCATACGCTGGTGCATGCGCCATGCGAGCGCTTCCATCGCTTCCATATCGCAGAGCATTTCGTTGTTGACCGTCGCGACCTCGATTCCCATAGCAATCAAGCCCGTGTTGCGTTTTTCATCATGGATACGTCCCTTCCGGGAGGAATGGCCCAGCTCACCGTTGTATTCAAGGTCAAACCGGGCTGTTTCCTGATACGCATCGCAAATTGCATGCGGCATCCTTGAGATTGCCTGCGCGCGGTCATCGAACTCGATCTTGTAGTCGGTCTTAAAAGGACCGCAGGCAAACCCACCATAGGAAAACGGAAGCGAAAACAGAGCGAGCATGATGCACTCCATGGGCGAGCGCAGGTTTTCTGACAGGTAGGGGCACAGGCGCAGCAGCTGTTTAGCGGCACTCCCCTTGCATGCGGCAAGGTAATCTGCCAGGCGATCGGGCGTCAGCACCGGCTCGACTTCAAAGTAGCCCACATCTGGCGGTTGATCCTTATCCTTTGCAAGCCTGTTCACGGTGGGTGAGCTGTAGGGAGGCAGATACTTCCCGCGATCGCTCAGTGAAATCTTGGAACACAGTTCCTGGGCCAGGGCAAACGCCTGGATACAGCCGACCTCGCGGGCGACGGCAACACAAAGGGCCTCGGGAGATAGGCTGTACACCCCCGGTTCTACCTCTAGAATCGAGCCGGCAGGCAACCCGGAACACACGGACCAGCCCACGCCAGGCATGCGGCGGCGCTGCGCCGCAGATCCCACCAGCAAGCACAGATCTTCTTGCACCTCGCCGCTTTTGGCTCCAATTCGCACCAGGTCGGGAAGATAGATATCCTCGGTCGAAGGCGATGACGTACACAGCACGCGGCGCTCCTCATCGGGCTCAAGGTCCTTCCAGCCGATGTAGCCCATCTGCCGGCGCTCGGCTCGAATCATACGCAACGCCGAGGCGCCCGTCAGGATCACGGAAGCCGCTAGCTGCTCTTTTGTCGGCTTGTTGCATTGCCTGATTGTTACCGCCACATGAATCACCCCTACCAAACGCGTGCGAGAGCGAGGCCATCAACGGCCGCGGCACCGGCGCGCTTGAGTTCCGCCGAAGCTGCCGCCATCGTCGCACCCGTGGTGATAACGTCGTCGATAAGCAGCAGGCGGCGGCCCCGCACGTCCTCAACGGTCTCGTACATGCCTCGGGCGTGTTCACGGCGTTCTTCACGGCCGAGTTCACGCTGGTCGCCATGGCCGTACTTAACGAGGGCATCGAGCAACGGAACACCCGCCAGCTCGCAAAATGGGCGCGCGATGGCCTCCATATGATCGAAGCCGCGTCGCCGAAACGCCGCCGCCGTCGCGGGCACAAACACCACTGCATCGGCGCCGGACAACACGCCGCCGTAGCGTTCGGGCGCCGCGACCTGGGCATGTAAGGCGGTGTCGTATAGCAGCTCTGCCAGATACGGCGCCAGGCGTCGCTCGCCCGCGTCTTTGTACGCTTTAATGATCCGCGGCAGCGGATGCGTGTAAACGGCACATGCGAGGCACCGGTCGAGCGCTTCGGCCATCGCCGAAGACGTACCCTCGACCGAGCACTCGGTGCACAGCAAGTCTCCAAACGGGGCGCCGCATCGAGTGCAGCTATGCCGCGGGTCGATGAGTGCAAGCGCCGCCAAGCAGTCTTGGCAAATTAGCGCGCCGGAGCGCTCGCAGCCGGCGCATCGCGTAGGCGACAACGCCTCAAGCGCCTCGTGCGCCGCCAGGTCGGCAAACGGTAGCAATTCGTCCGCAAACGGCAGGATGCCGGCACCTTGCAGGCATCCCAACACATTCAAATGTCTCTTCACGACACAACCCTCTCTACGTTCGGTCGCAGGGAGGGTTGTTGATTCAGCGCTATGGTACCCCGACGCATTTGGGGTCAGGCAGGTTAAATCCGCTCGCGGGCGTTATTCACCGGTAGGCGGTTGCGGCGCAGACGAAGACGGGGTCGAGCCCTCGCCACCATCCTGGCGCGGCTTACGGGAACGACGACGGCGACGGCGCTTTTGGCCCTGGTCGGCCGAACCCTCGCCACCACGGTCCTCACGCGAATCGCGCTCGTCGCGAGCGGCGCCGCGCGAAGCCTTGGCAGCAGCTCCCCCGCCGTCTCCAGGACGACGGCGCGTGACCTTGACCTCGCCATCCGAGACCTGATCGGCCACGGAGGGCACTGAGGGCTTCTGTTGCGCGCCCGAGGAATGGCGACGGCGCGGACGCGGCGCGCGCTCCTCCTCGCCACGTGACTTGCCGCCCTTGTCGGCAGACGCATCGGAGGCCGAGGGGCCCTTGGAAGCGGCACCAGCCTCGCGAGCAGCTGCGGCGCGGAAGGCGTCCTCGCGCTCCTCGCTCGACAGATGACGGCGGCGACGACGCGTGGGGTTCATGCCACCGCCGCGATTCTGCTGCTGGGGCTGCTGAACCTCGCGCTCGCGAGAGGCGTTCTTGCCCGCGGCTGCAGCCTCGGTAGCATCGCCCGAGCCCGCGCGCTTGCGACGACGACGGGCACCGGCGGCCTCCTCGGCCTCGGGTGCCTCGGCCTTACCACGGCCCTTTCCGCGGCCACGGCCCTCGCCCTGGCCCTGACCGGCGCGAGCATCGGATTCAGCATCGCGACGACGGCGCTTGGGCATCGAAGTGCCGGCCAGACGGTCGGCGCTCGACAGGCCATCGCCCACGTCGACGCCGTTCTCGCGATCGAGCTCCATGAGCGCCAGGCGCATCTCGGGCGACTCGATGCGCTCGAGCACGTCGCGCGTCACGCAGTCGGGGCGGCAGTTGCAGCCCTGTTCGGCGGCCTTCTTTTTGCAGCCCTCCGAGCAGGTCATATCGGCCAGGTTGACCTTAAAGACCTTGCCGTTCTCCAGGCGCAGCACCAGCTGCTCACGCGGCGTGTCATATTCCTGAATACGCGCCTTGCCGAGCGGCGTATCGATGAGCGTCTTCTTTTTGGGCGCACGGCTCTTAAAGTCCTTGTACGCTTCGAACTCATAGCGCAGGCAGCACATCAGGCGGCCGCACACGCCGCTGATCTTGGACGAGTTGAGCGGCAGGTCCTGCTCTTTTGCCATGCGGATCGAGACGGGCTCAAACTGTCCGCCAAAGCGCGTACAGCAGAGCTCCTGTCCGCACTGGGCATAGCCGCCCACCAGGCGGGTCTCGTCGCGCACGCCGATCTGGCGCATGTCGACGCGGATGTGCAGCGTCGAGGACAGATCCTTGACGAGCTGGCGAAAATCGACGCGCTCCTCGGCCGCAAAGTAGAACACGGCCTTCTCGCCGCCAAACAGGTACTCGACGCCCACCGGCTTCATCTCGAGGTCGAGCTCTTTGACCAGACGGCGGAAATCGACCATCGCCTCGTCGCCCTGGATGGCCAAGTCGTCGGCAAGCTGCAGGTCGATGTCGCTCGCAACGCGCAGCACGGGCTTGAGCGGCTGGCCGATCTCGTCCTGCGGCACCTCAAAGGGATCGGCCGTGACCAGGCCGATCTCGGTTCCGCGCTCGGTGGAGCAAATGGCATAATCGGCCTCGAGGATATCCAGGTCCTGCGGATCGAACCACAGGTCGCGCGAGGCATAGGTAAACTTAACGGGTACGACTAACGGCATTTCAGTGCCTTCCTGATATCGAACAGCATGACCTCGATGGCCAGCTGGGGAGTAACGTTTCTGGCGATGTTGCGCTCGGCGGTTGCGACCGCCTCGAGCGCCCGCGTGGCACCCGCAACATTCGTCGCGGCGGCAAGCCGCCCGATCGTGTCGCGCACGTCTTCGTTCACCACGTCGGCCGCCTCGTCCTGAAGCGTCAGCAGCACGTCGCGCATAAGCGTCCGCGCGCTCGCCAGCGCTTCCATGATACCCGAACGCTCGCGCGCGTTGAGTTCGCGCTTGTTGCGGTCCTCAAGCTGCTTCAATGCTCCACGCGACAGGTAGTCGGCGTTTTGCTCGAGCACCTTTTCCTGCGTGGACTTGACCTCGGCGAGCGGCGCCTTAACGGCGACGATGAGTGACTTGGCGCGACTGAGCACGTCGGCCTCGTCGGCGGCGATGAGCGAATCGATGGCACGGACCATCTGGCGGCGAGCATCCTGGCGCTCGGCGCTCTTGAGGAACTCGATGCCACGCGTGGGGCTTCCCGCTACGGCAACGGCCATGCGACAACGCGCAGGGTCCTGACCGGTGGCGCGACTCACGGCACGCGCGGCCACGGCGGGCGACACCAGCCGAAACGGCACGCACTGGCAGCGGCTCACGATGGTGGGCAACATCACGTCTGCCGAGGTGCCCAGCAAGATAAACATAACGCCCTCGGGCGGCTCCTCGAGCGTTTTGAGCAGTGCGTTGGCGGTGTTGGCACGCAGTTGCTCGGCACGGTCGATGATGTAGACCTTGGCCTTGGCGCGGATGGGCGCCAGCGGCACGTCGTCGAGCAGCTCGCGGGTCTGGGCAATGAGGTAGCCCGTGGCGCTCTCGGGCGTGTAATAGTGAACGTCGGGATGCGTATGGCGAGCAACGCGCACGCAGCTGTCGCATGCGCCGCAGCCGTCCTGCTCGCACAGGAAGGCTTGGGCGAGCGCCCACGCGGCGTCGAGCTTGCCCGCGCCGGGCGCGCCCAAAAACAGGTAGGCGTGCGATGCGCGACCGCTAGCGACGGCATTGGTCAAAAAGTCGCGCACGCGCTCTTGGGTGTCGAGCTTTGCCAGCAGGCTTGCCTGAGCGGGGGCCATGTTACTCGGCCTCCTTGGTAAGCGCGGCGGCGACGGCTTCCCGCGGAATGTCGAGACCGTACGCGCGAACCTGCTCGACCGTCTTCTCGAAGACTTCCTCGATGGGCGCGGTGGCGTCGATGAGCTTTACGCGGTTTGGCTCCTCGGCGGCAATGGCGCAAAATCCCTGGTAGACACGCTCTTGGAAGGCCATGCCCTTAGCCTCCATGCGATCTGCCGCGCCACGGGCTGCCATGCGTAGCGCCGCCTGCTCGGGCGTGATGTGATAGACGAGCGTGAGCGCCGGATGCGTCCCCGCAACGGCCAGGTTGTTGGCATCGCGCACTATCTGGCGGTCAAGGCCGTCGGCAAATGCCTGATAGCAGGTTGTGGAATCGTAGAAGCGGTCGCACAGGACCACCTTGCCGACAGCAAGGGCGGGCGCGATGACCTCGTGCACCAACTGAGCGCGTGCCGCCTCGTAGAGCAACAACTCGCAGGTGTCGCCCATCGCTGTATTGGCGGGGTCGAGCAGCAGAGCACGGATCTTTTCGCTGATGGCGGTACCGCCCGGCTCGCGCAGGCTCACAACCTGGTAGCCAGCGAGTTCGAGCGCGCGGGCAAGCAGGCGCGCCT
This sequence comes from uncultured Collinsella sp., assembly GCA_905197595.1. Taxonomy (GTDB): domain Bacteria; phylum Actinomycetota; class Coriobacteriia; order Coriobacteriales; family Coriobacteriaceae; genus Collinsella. Next base: position 3,367 of record CAJJZM010000084.1, on the reverse strand, counting down.
GCGTGGACTTGCCGGCGCCATCGACGCCCTCGAGCGTGATAAAGCTATGTTGAGCGGGCTCAAAAGCCATGGGCGCGGCCCCTTCCTACAAGGCGCGTAAATGCGAGTTATAGCAACCAAGCCATGATACCCCAGTGCTCGGCGCGTCCCAAATCCCACCTAGCCAATGGCTACTCAGGCGGCAGTTAGGGACGTTCCTAAACTGCCGGCCGAAAAGGAATGTCCCCAACTGCCGGCTTTTTGGGGTGCTGGGTATAATCGTCGTATTGCATTGAAATGTGGCGAAAGGAGTGGCAATGTCTCGGTATTGCGCCTCGTGCGGCAAACTTCTTGCAGATGATGCCAAGTTCTGCACCTCGTGCGGTGCACCCGTTGAGCAAACAACCGCGAGCGATAGCCAGCCTGCTTTTGAGCAGACCGGTTCCCTCGATACGTCGCAAGCCAAGGCGGACGACCCCCTCGCCTATCGCCCCGACCCCGCCGCAGGCCCCGCGGCCGTCGAGACCACGCAGCGCATACCCGTCGCGAGTGGCTCGCCCCAACAGCAGCCAGCTCCCGCATACGCGCTCGCTTCACCACAGACCCCCGCTCCCAAAAAGAGCGGCACCGGGCCGCTTATCGCCGTTATCGTTGTGCTGGTGACGATCATCATCGCCCTGGTCGTTTTCTTTGTGATCAAGCCTTTCGACAACGCCGCCACGCAGACGACTGCCGAGGTAGCTAAGCTGCACCATGACGTCGACGACGATGACCTAAAGCCTCTCGGCGATCCCAACAGCCTGTACGACGATGATGACGATGACGACGAGGATGGCAGCGAAGCAACGCTCTCCGAGCAGAACCTCTACCGCCGACTGAGCGAATACTACGACCTGCTCGAAGACCTCGACAACTACGTCCGTGGCTGCGCACAGAACTTCAACGGCAGCTATCTGGAAGAAGATCGCACCACCCGTCAAAATCTCGCCGACGTCGCCGAGCGCACGGAAGACACCATCGAGCAGTACTACGATATCGTCGAGGACCTGGACGTCCCGACGAGCTCCAAGAACTACAGCTCTTGGAAGGACATCGTTGCCCTGTACGACGACCTAGATCACCGCATCGACGCAATCTGTGATGCCTGGGAGATCAGCCTGAAATACGCCAATCCTGCGGACCACAAGAATGAGATCGTGGCGCCGCTGTCGCGCGACAACATGGCGGGCACCAATGACAATAAGTACCGCCTAGACTTTGAGGAGCGCTATCCCGGCGCCAAACCTGTCGAGGTGAACTAGCACTTTGTCGTTCCCGAGCCGGCAGTTAGGGACGTTCCTAAACTGCCGGCAGAAAAGGAACGTCCCTAACTGCCGGTCAAAAAAATGAGCGAGGATCGCGGGGTCCTCGCTCATTTTTGTTTTGGTCAATGTTTCGGCTGCGCTGTTACTTGTCGGCGGCTGCTTTCTTGGCAGTCGACTTCTTCGCGGTCGTCTTCTTGGCGGCAGTGGCTTTCTTAGCCGTCGTCTTCTTGGCCGTGCTCGCCTTGGTCGTGGTCTTGCGGCCGCGGGCGGGCTTCTTCTCCTTGGTCGGGCAGTCCATGTTCACGCAGATGCGCCACGGGCCGCGCGCCGTGTTGACCACCACGATGGGGGCACCGCACTCGGGGCAGGTCTCACCCGTCGCCTCGAGCTTACCGCGCGCCGGCAGAGGATAGCTCACGCCGCAGTCATCGTAGTTGGTGCAGCGGATAAAGCGCTTGCCGCTCTTCTCGCTCTTGTGCGCGATCAGGTCGCCATGGCGTCCGGCCTCGGCGCACACCTTGCACTCGCCCACCTTAAGGTCGGGCTCGTAGTTGGTGGGGCACGTTGGGTTCACGCAGATCTCGAAGGCCTTTTGACGGAACGGCTGGCATTTAATGCGCGGCGCGCCGCACTCGGGGCACACGGCCGCCTCGCCCTCGAGCGGGCTTACCTTGACGCCGCTCGGCACCGGATAGGTCACGTCGCAGTCGGGCCAGCCCATGCAGCCGATAAAGCTGCCACGGGTCTTGGCGCTCGTCTTCATAACCAGATCCTTGCCGCACTTGGGGCAGGCACCCACACGCGCATCGGCCGTGACGGCGTCGCTGATAGCGTCGCCCAGCTCCTGCGTGTGCTTGAGCAGCTCGTCGAGCACGCCAGCCAGCAGCGCGCGCGAGTGCGTCACGACATGCTCTTCGGTATCCTCGCCGCGCTCGACGCGAGTCATATCGCCATCAAGCTCGCTGGTCATATCGGGGCTCGTGATGCGCGGGGCAAATTGCGTCAGCGCGTCGATGATGGCGATGCCCAGCTGGCTCGGCTCAACGGGATCATTTTTGAGATAGCGCACGGCATACAGGCGCTCGATGATGCTCGCGCGCGTGGACTTGGTGCCCAGGCCGCGCTTTTCCATCTCCTGCACGAGCTTGCCCTGGCTGTAGCGCGCGGGCGGCTCGGTCTGTTTGGCCTCGAGCTTAATGTCGAACACATCGACCGTATCGCCCTGCTCCAGCGGCGGCATCTGCTCGTCGCGCTTAAGACCGTACGGATAGGCCTCGCGGAAGCCCGGAGTCACGAGCACGTCGCCCGAAGCCACAAACGGCTCGCCGTTGACGTCGAGCTCGAGCTTAGTGTTTTCGATGGTCGCGGGACCCATAAGCGTCGCCAGGAAGCGACGGGCGATCAGGTCATAGAGCTTGCGCTGGCCGCCGTCGAGCGTGGACGGATCGCCCTCGCCCGTGGGGTAGATAGGCGGGTGGTCGGTGGTCTCGACTTTCCCGCGCGTGGGCTTCATGGGACCAGCGAGTACCTTTTTGCACACGGGCGCCAGCGCCGGGTTGATCTTTGCCAGGTCACTCACCACGGCGCCCAAATCGAGCGTCGCGGGATACACGGTGTTGTCGACACGCGGGTAGCTGATAAGGCCCGCCATGTAGAGGGACTCGGCGATGCGCATCGTACGCGCAGGCGAGATGCCCTCGGCCGCAGCGGCAGCCTGCAGCGAGGTCGTCGCAAACGGCGTGGGCGGCTGCTGCTTGCGGGAGCGCTTGGTCACCGCGGCAACGGTCGCCGTCTTGGCGCCGTCGACGTGACCATACGCCGTCTCGGCAGCATCTTTGTCGGTAAAGCGTGCCGTCTTGTGCGCGATCTTAAAGCGATCGTCCTCGGCAGCGCCCTGCGCGGCACCCATACCGCGAATCTGCCAATAGTCCTCGGGCACAAACGCCATGCGCTCGCGCTCGCGCTCGACCACCAGGGCGAGTGTCGGCGTCTGCACGCGGCCGGCGGAGCGCACGTTACCAAAGCCGCCAAACTTGGCGAGCGTCAAGTAGCGCGTGAGCACCGCACCCCAAATGAGGTCGATG
>CAJJZM010000083.1:0-9237 GCA_905197595.1 uncultured Collinsella sp. | reverse complement strand
GGTTCGGGCAAGACCTTTACGATGGCTAAAACCATCGAGGCCCTGGGGAAGCCGACGCTTGTCATGGCTCCCAATAAAACGCTCGCCGCTCAGCTTGCGAGCGAGCTCAAAGAGTTCTTTCCCAACAACGCTGTGGTCTACTTTGTCTCGTACTACGACTACTATCAGCCCGAGGCGTATGTGCCGCAAAGCGATACATATATCGAGAAAGACTCCTCGATTAACGAAGAGGTCGAGATGCTGCGACATCAGGCGACCGCATCGCTGCTCTCTCGACGCGATGTGATCGTCGTCGCATCGGTCTCGTGTATCTATGGCATTGGCTCTCCTGAGGACTATGCGGGTCTGGCTCCAAACGTCGACAAGAAGGTGCCGCTCGAGCGCGATGACTTTATCCACGCACTTATCGACATTCAATATGATCGCAATGACTATGACCTGGCGCGCGGCACGTTCCGCGTGCGTGGCGATGTCGTCGACGTGTATCCGCCTTATGCCGAGCATCCGTTGCGGTTTGAGTTCTTTGGCGACGAGGTCGAGCTGATTGCCGAGATCGATGAGGTCACCGGAGAGATGCTTCGTGAGTACGAGGCCATCCCCGTGTGGCCGGCCTCGCACTACGTGACCGAGAAGCCGAAGGTCAAGGCGGCTCTGAAATCGATCAGCGAAGAGTGCGAGAAACGTGTGGCCGAGCTCAAGGCGACTGATAAGTTGCTCGAGGCGCAGCGTCTGCAGCAGCGCACCGATTATGATCTTGAGATGCTCGAGACCATGGGTTTTTGTAACGGTATCGAGAACTACTCGCGTCATCTGGACGGTCGCAAGCCGGGTGAGCCGCCGTTTACCCTGATCGATTACTTTCCCAAGGATATGCTCTGCATCATCGATGAGAGCCATGTGACGGTGCCGCAGATTCGCGGCATGCACGAAGGTGACCGCTCGCGTAAGGTGACGCTGGTGGAACACGGTTTTCGTCTGCCCTCGGCGCTCGATAACCGCCCACTTCGTTTCGATGAGTTTGAGGCGAGGATTCCCCAGTTCATCTATGTTTCGGCCACGCCGGGCGACTATGAGCTGCGGGTGAGCCAAAACGACGTTGAGCAGATTATTCGTCCGACCGGTCTGCTCGACCCCAAGATTGATGTGCGTCCGGTTCGTGGGCAGATTGACGATCTTGAGGACGAGATTCGCGAGCGCGTGGTGCGCAAGGAGCGCGTACTGGTGACCACGCTCACCAAGCGCATGGCCGAGGACCTGACCGACCATCTGCTTGATGCCGGCATTAAGGTCAATTACATGCACTCCGATACAGCGACGATGGACCGTGTCGAGATCCTGCGAACGCTGCGCGAGGGAAAGATCGATGTTCTCGTTGGTATCAACCTGCTTCGCGAGGGCTTGGATCTCCCCGAGGTCTCACTGGTGGCAATTCTCGATGCCGATAAGGAAGGCTTCTTGCGCAACCGCCGTTCGCTGATTCAGACGATTGGCCGCGCGGCCCGTAACGCCGATGGCGAAGTCATCATGTATGCAGACGTTATGACCGATTCGATGAAAGAGGCCATCGAGGAGACGCAGCGCCGTCGCGAGATTCAGATGGCATATAACGAAGAGCATGGCATTGTGCCCAAGACGGTGCGCAAGGCCATCAACGACATCTCAAGTTTTATTGCCGAGGCCGAAAAAACCGTGGGTTCCAAGGGACGCTCGAAGGGCGACTCTCTTGGCCATGGCGCATTCTATACGCCCGATGAGTCGGGCGAGGGTGGCGTGCCGGAAACGGTGGCGCCCGAGCAGACACTTGCGGAGCAGTTGGAAGAACTGCCGCATGACGAGCTCGTGCGGATCGTCGAAACCATGGAAGAGGATATGCGTAACGCTTCTGCTGCCATGGACTTTGAGGAGGCGGCGCGCCTGCGCGATGCCGTCGTTCAGATTCGAGCGATGCTCGAGGGTGCGTCTGAGGACGAGACGATTGAGCGCTTACGTTCGCAGGCCCGCAAGGGTTCCACGTTCGCATCGGGCAGAAAACGCCAGGGTGCACGGTTTAAGAAATAGTGAACAGGCCCCGAGTTCCCTGTGGAGCTTGGGGCCTGTGTCTTTTGCGCGCTGGAATTCGTGCGTTAGAGGTCTGCGATCAGGGCTTCGGCACAACGGATGCCGTCGGTGGCCGCGCTCATGATGCCGCCGGCATATCCAGCTCCCTCACCACAAGGATAGAGGCCCGGGGTCGACACGGCATGGCACGTTCGGTCTCGGGTGACGGTGACCGGTGAGCTCGAACGAGTCTCCACGCCGGTAAGAACGGCGTCGGGGCGGTCGTAGCCGCGCAGCTTTTTTCCGAGTAGGGGAAGTCCCAGGCGGAGCGACTCGACGATATGCTGCGGCAGGGCTTCGTCAATTGCCGTCCAGGTCACACCGAGCGGATAGGTGGGCTTTACCTTTCCGGGCGCCTTGCTGGCACGTCCTGCGAGGAAATCTCCGACGAGCTGTGCCGGTGCGTTCCAGTTGGAACCGCCCAGGCGATAGGCGGCCGCCTCGCAGGCACGCTGGAGCTCGATGCCGGCGAGCGGGTCATCGTTGGGAAGGTCCTCGGGTGTGACGTTAACGAGCAGGGCGGCATTTGCGTTGCATCCGCCGCGGGCATTGAGACTGGCGCCGTTGACGCACAGGTGGCCCTGCTCGGAAGAGGCGGCGACAACCTGCCCGCCGGGGCACATGCAAAACGAGAACACGCTGCGGCCGTTGGGAAGATGGGCGACGAGCTTGTAAGGGGCTGCTCCGAGGGCAGGATGTCCCGCCGAGGCTCCGTATTGGACTCGGTCGATGTCGCGCTGCGGATGCTCGATGCGAACGCCCATGGCAAAGGTCTTTTGTGCGAGGGCCACGTTGTGGCCCTTAAGGAGCTCAAAAATATCGCGAGCAGAATGCCCGCAGGCGAGGATGAGGTGCTTTGTCTCGATTGGCTCGCAAGCGGCGTCTTGGGACGATTGGACATCAATACCGGTGATGGCGCCAGACGCGTCGATGCGAATGTCGACGAGCTTCGTTCGATAACGGACGACACCTCCGAGCTGCTCGATGCGCTGGGATATAGCGGTGACAACCGTGGGAAGGATGTCGGAGCCAATGTGCGGCTTGGCATCCCACAGAATATCGCGGGGCGCGCCCGCCTCGACGAAGGTTTCGAGGATAAGGCGATGGGCGGGATTTTTGGTTCCCGTATTGAGTTTGCCGTCCGAGAAGGTTCCCGCGCCGCCCAGGCCAAACTGGATATTGCTCTCGGGGTCGAGGATGCGCTCCTTTAGAAAGAGGTCGATCGCCTGCGAGCGGCGAAATGCCGGGTCGCCGCGCTCGATGAGCAAGGGCTTAAGACCTGCTTCGGCGAGCGTAAGCGCAGCGAAAAGGCCGGCGCATCCGGCGCCGACAACGACAGGGCGTTCTTGAGGCGCGTCGGAGGCGGGGGAGGGGAATGAAGGCTCATCGTCTTCTATCGCGCGTACGCGCGAGCGGTCACGCTCGGCAACGCTGTCGACCGCTTCTCGCTCGAGGTGGGGACTAGTCAGCTCAACACGAAAGCTCAGGATAAAATGGACGTCTCGTTTTTTGCGAGCGTCGATTGACTTGCGGTGGAGCTCGATGGACTTGATCTCGGAGTCCTTGCAACGTAGGACGCGCTTGGCGACTCGCTTGCCAACAATGAGACAGGCATTTTCATCGCCGGCTTCATCGAGCGACGCGTTGACTTGGGTGATTTCGATCATCGAGGTCTCCTTAGAGGCAAGAAAGAGGCCGTCCGGTATCCCAGACGGCCCGAATGTGTTTTTGATTATAGACTGCGCGGCTACAGGCTGCTTGCAGCGCGAATGCCCGAGATCCAGGCCCACGCAAGGTTAAAGCCTCCGCAATCGGCGTCGATGTCGAGCGCTTCACCGCAAACGTAAAGCGGAGCGTCGACAACGCTGCGCGCGCGTAGACTGGGTGTTGAGATACTCTCGACAGATACGCCACCACGCGTGACCTGCGCTGAGCGCTCCTCGGCTGTTCCCTCGACGAGCAACTTAAAGTGCTTGAGGATCGAGACCAGATGGATGACATCGTTGGAGCCTGGATGGCACTGCTCGAACGCTGTGCAGACGACGCGGGAGAGTTGCGGGGCGAGCATGCCGTCGAGCCAACGGGGATCGCGGGGTGAAAAGTCACCGAACAGCTCAACGCGCCGGTTGAGCATATCGAGCAACTCGTCTTTGGAGAGGTCGGGGAAAACGTCGAGCAGGATCGTATCGCCGTGCTGGATACGACGAGAGAGGTTGAAGACAGCGACACCCGAGATACCGAAGGTTCGAAACAGCACTTCACCGTCTTCGTGCCAGAGCTCATTATGATTGCGGGCGAGCGTCAAGCGGGCACGGACGCGCAGGCCATCCAACGTCTTGAGTGCCGCTCGATCGCCAACGACCGTTGCCGATACGGGGCAGAGGATGGGGCGCAGCGAAGTGAGGGGAAGGCGAAACGTATCGGCGATACCGGTGGGGTTGCCGCCCGTAGCGATAATTACGGCATGTGCCTGCAGGGCCTCGTTCTTGCGAGGGACATCGGCGAGCGCCTTCCGAAGCGAGCGGAGCTCCGATTTTCGGTCGTCGTGCTTTTTTGCCTTGAGCGCCCGCGCTGGACGGTCTATTTGGAGTGCCCAGCCTTCGGAAGCTTTGTACGCCGAGGCAACGTTGGCTCCGCAGATTAAGGTGATACCTAGGCGGTCGCAAACGCTGAGAAGCGCGTCGCGCACCGATTCGGCGCGAAGGGAGCGCGGGTACAGCCGGCCTTCCTCGGAGGTTGTCATGATGCCCAGCGAGGAGAAGAAACCCATAAGCTCTTGTTCGGGCTGGGGGCCCATGACGGATTCGACGAATGCGGGGTGGTTATACCGCTGAGGATCAATCGATTCGTTGGAGAGGTTGCAACGGCCGTTACCGGTCGCAAGGAGCTTGAGGCCGCAGGCGACATCGCGCTCAACGATGCAGACGCTTTTGCCAGCGCGTGCGGCCGTAATGGCGGCGGCGAGGCCTGAAGCCCCGCCGCCGATTACCAAGACGTCATAGAGGGCGCTCGCGTTCACTTAGGCCTCGTCGGTCTCGTGCGGGGTAATAGCCTCGACGGCAGAGACTGCCTTGGGCAACATGCCATCGGGCAGCGCGGTCTCGACCTCGCCCTTATCGCAGGCCTCGGCGAGTGCCGGATTAATGGGAAGCTGGCCCAAGATGTCGAGGTTATAGCGCTCTGCGACCTCGGGGAGCTTGCTCTTGCCAAAGACCTCGATCTTCTTGCCGCAGTCGGGGCACTCAATATAGCTCATGTTCTCGACAATGCCCAGAATGGGGACGTTCATCTTCTCGGCCATGTTGACCGCCTTGGCGACGATCATCGAGACCAGATCCTGCGGGCTCGTCACGATGACGATGCCATCGACGGGCAGCGACTGGAAGACGGTGAGCGCGACGTCGCCTGTTCCCGGAGGCATGTCGACCAGCAGGTAGTCGATGGGGCCCCACGAGGTCTCGCTCCAGAACTGCCTAATGGCGCCTGCGATGACCGGACCGCGCCAAAGGACGGGGTCGGTCTCGTTTTGGAGCAGCAGGTTGGAGCTCATGACCTTGACGCCGTGTTCGGAGATTTCGGGCAGCATAAGGTTGCCAAGGGCATGGACGTGGCGTCCGCTCATACCGAACATCTTGGGGATAGAGGGACCGGTGATGTCGGCATCGAGGACGCCGACCTTGTGGCCGTGACGGGCAAGCTCGGTGGCGATGGCACCGGTGACAAACGACTTGCCGACACCGCCCTTGCCGGAAAGCACGGCGATGACGCGTTTGACCTCGGACAGCGTGTTCTCCTCAAATTGCGACGGCGACGTTTGTCCGCCGGCGGCCTGTGCGTGCTCGCAACCCATGTATGACTCCTTTGTATATGTTGGGGCCGGGGCCCCGTGGTGTGACACGAGCGTCATTGTACCCTCGTTTGCGAGCGGGAGTCATTTGCGATTCATTTGGGCCGAGCGTGCTTGCAATACGATGGGTCCAAGCGAATGGGCGGGCTTACTGAACTTTGCTGGCGAACTCGAGGTATTGCATGCGCTGCAGCTTGTCGATCGTCGAGGCGTATGGGCTGTCTTCAGATTCCAAGTCGTAGCGCAGCCCGTCGGCACCGAGGTAGCCGGCGACATTGATGGTGGGCACATCTGACCTTGTTGCTAGCAGAGCCTTTTGATAGTCGGTGAGCGGGGCGCCGATCTTATTAAGGGTAATGGCTGCAATCTCGTTTGCCCCGACGGTGTCGTAGACGTTGAGCTCGGTATCGCCGGCGATTTCATAGTTAGCCCAGACGAAATATGTTGACTGATAGATACGGAAAGCGTGGCTTGCCGTATCTTCCTGAGGGTACAGCTCGTCGTTGAGAGTCGTTGCGGCGCTCGGCTGATGGTCGCCAAAAAAGACAAGGACAACCGGTCTGCCGATATTGCGGAGCTCGTTGATAAAGTACTCGAGGTCCCGGTCGGATGCGTTGATGCAGGTAAGATAGGTGTTGAGCGCGCTATTGGCGCCCTCGCTGGCTCCCTCGACCCAATAGTTTGTCAGCTCCTCGGCGGGAACGGTGCCATAGTCGTAGCCGCCGTGATTTTGCATCGTGACGTCAAAGATGAACTGCGGGGCTTCGTCGGTTCTAAGCAGGTCGAGTATCTTGTCGTAGGTGGCGTAGTCGCATACGCCGGCATGGTAACAGGGCGCACCTTCGAAATCGCCGATTGAAAGAAAGTCTCCAAAGCCCAGCTGCTGATAGATTTTATCTCGATGGTAGTTGACGGGGTTTTGCGGGTGCATAGCGGTAGCGGTATACCCAAGCTCCTTGAGGTTCTTTGCCAGGCTGTTGACGCCATTCATCTGATACAGCTGATAGGGGATTTTGCCTAATCCGACAAAGGCCGTTGTCGCTCCGGTCAAAAATTCGAATTCGGAGTTCGCCGTTCCGCCACCGGCGACCGAAGCGAGCATGGTGCCGCGAACAAGTGTGTCGGGAAGCGAGTTGTAGAATGCGGGGCCGGTGTACCCGGCCGCCTGGAGCTGCTCAAAGCACGAAAGGTCACTAAAACTCTCGTTCATGACGGCAACAATCGTCGGCTTGATTTCATTGAACTGGGCAACGGCCGCCGCGCGCTGCTCGCTCGAGCCATACGTGCTGTCGTAGGCGGCGGCGAGCTCCTGCTCGATGCTCTGCGCCTCATCGGGCGTATAGTCTTCGGGCTTCTCAATGGGCAACTCGTTGACCATTTCGGTGAACGAAGTGATAAAACCCTGAGACGCATACGTGGTGATGGGCTGCCAACGGTCAAATCCAAAATTCAGTGCCTGCTCCAAGTCGATGCTGGAAAAGCCCGAGAGCCCCACAACGGTCACGAGCAGAAAAGCGCAGAGGTTAGCGGCGATTGCGGGGAAGACATGGGTGGGCGTACGGAGCTTTCGCGGTCGGATAAGCGAAAGAAGCCCCAGGGAAATCTCCAGCAGGGCGAGAGAGGTTACGATTCCGGCGGTAAAGGTAAACTCGTATCCCTCGCTCACTTCCATTGCGGTGCCAAGGGCCAAGATATCGCTTGGCAGGATGGCCTCGCCTTTAAACGTTATGACGAAGTGCTCGGCAATGCCAAGGATGCAACAGACGACGGGCACGAGGGCCATGACGCCTCCATGACGCTGTCCCAGCAAATAAAGGGAGAGCAGAACCGTTGCGAGCAGCCCGACGGAAAACCCGAATGAGTTGGCGGGAATGCGATAGAACGTTTCGTTGCAGGCAATTTCGAGTGAAACGAACGAGAGCGCTGAAACAGCGGCGATGACAAGGATGTCACGGCAAATACAGGCAACCGTTCCCGTCGCAAGATCGGTTTGGTCGATAAGTCCCGAAACCAAGGGTTCGACAAGAAGTATGACGGCGGCAGCACCGAGCGCCGAATAAGAAAGGACCCATAGGGAACTGTCCTCATTTACGAGCAATTGATTCGTAATCCATGCAGCTACCACGCCGAGCGGGATGAGGAGCGTCGCGCACCAAAAGACGCGGGCAATGGGCGGCTTTTCATTGTGTTTGATTGAAAAATACACGCGCACGACGACGGTGGCCACGATAAGGACGGCGATGAATATGGGCAGATTGGCCATGTCGCTCGAAGTGATTTCAAGGGGGATATCTTCGGTCATGGACGTTCCTCTGTTACAGCAAATTAAGTTCAGTATTAGATTACTGTAACCTTTCCACGGCATTTCGAGAAACAAAGCGCCCGATACGCAAGGCTAAAGGTCTGCGAATCTTGTATTACGAACATCTGTGCGCGTCGAGTGCGCTAAACTCATCGACAGTATGATTCGATGCAATAGGAGGCAAGGAGCTTCCATGTCTGATTCTTCTATCGTTATTCGCGGCGCTCGTGAGCACAACCTCCGTGATTTCGATGTTTCCATTCCGCGCGACCAACTCGTGGTCATTACCGGTCTTTCTGGCTCGGGCAAGAGTTCGCTGGCATTTGACACTATCTATGCCGAGGGCCAGCGTCGATATGTCGAGAGCCTTTCGAGCTATGCGCGCCAGTTCTTGGGCCAGATGGACAAACCCGACCTGGATTCAATCGACGGCCTTTCGCCGGCGGTGTCGATCGACCAAAAGACGACGTCTAAAAACCCTCGCTCGACGGTTGGCACCGTAACCGAGATTTATGACTATCTGCGCCTACTGTTCGCCCGTGTGGGCACCCCGCACTGTCCCGAATGCGGCCGCGTCATTGAGCGCCAGACGACCGACCAGGTTGCCGACAAGGTCTTGGCGGCGGGGGAGGGCCGCCGCGCGTTTGTGCTGGCACCGGTAGTGCGCGGGCGAAAAGGCGAGTACGCCAAGCTGTTTGAGGACCTTCGCGCCGAGGGCTTTAGCCGCGTGCGTGTCGACGGCGAGGTTCGCTCGCTTGATGACCCTATCGATTTGGATAAGAAATTCAAGCACGATATCGAGGTCGTGGTCGACCGCATCGTGATCCGTGAGAACTCGCTGGGCCGTATTGCCGAGTCCGTTGAACAGGCGACTGCGCTGGCGCACGGCAATGTGAACGTATACTTGCTGCCCGACCGCGACGCTCCCGAGGGGACCGAAGGCGAGTTGCTGGAGTATTTGCTGGCGTTAGCGTGCCCGGAGCATGGACAC
>CAJJZM010000082.1:0-9241 GCA_905197595.1 uncultured Collinsella sp. | reverse complement strand
GACTGGAGTGCGGGCGGTGTCCATAGTCAGGCAGTGTTTGGGGCAGCTCTCGATGCACTCGCCGCATACCACGCAGGCGTACGGGTCGATCGACCACGTTCCTCCCTTGCGATCAACCGCGAGCGCGCCCGCCGGGCAGCGGCGCGCGCACATGCCGCAGCAAATGCACACGTCCATGTCGTTAACGATGTGCCCACGCAGGCGCTCGGGTGCCGCGAGCTTCTCCTGCGGATAGCACACCGTTACCGGCTGCTTGACCATAGAACCCAAGGCCGTCTTGGCAAATGTCAGCAAACTCATGCCGCGCCTACCTTTCCGTGCAGCTAATGCAGGGGTCGATGGTCAGGATAATCATGGGCACGTTGGCAATGAGCACGCCCTGCAGCGCATGCGTCAGACCCGCCAGATTTTGCGACGTCGGCGTGCGCACGCGAAAACGGTCCAAGTTCTTGGTGCCGTTGCCGCGCACATAGTAATACGCCTCGCCGCGCGGCTGCTCAATCACAACCTCGCCGCGCGCGCCGTCGGCCGGCGTGAGCTTGGTACGCCCACCGATACCGTCGTGCGGAATCTTGCCCACAAGCTCCTTGATGATGTCCATAGCCTGCGTGACCTCGGCGCAACGCACCTGGCAGCGGGCATAGCAGTCGCCATCGGTAGCGACAACCGGCTCAAACGCAGCCAGGTCCGCATAGGCACCGTCGCCAAACATGCGCACGTCGTAGTCCACGCCCGAGGCGCGCCCAAACGGGCCGACCATCGAAAGCTCCAGCGCGTCCTTCTTGCTGATCACGCCCACGCCATGCAGACGCTCGCCGCAGCTGTCGTCGTCCAAAAACGTATGCACCAGGGCCTCGTAGTCGGGACGCATGGCATCGAGTGTCTGGACAATGCCCGCCAGCTCGGAGTCCTCGATATCGTGCTTAAGGCCGCCGATCTCGTTAATCGACAGAATCACGCGCCCGCCGCACGTGCTCTCAAAGATCTTGAGAATCTGCTCGCGCAGGGTCCACGACCGATAGAACAGCGCCTCAAAACCAAAGGCGTCGGCGAGCAGGCCCAGCCACAGCAGATGCGAGTGGATGCGCGAAAGCTCGTGCAGAATGGTGCGGATATACTGCACGCGGCCGGGCACCTCAATGTCGAGCATACGCTCGCAGGCGCTGGCATAGCCGTAGCTGTGACCCACGGCGCAAATGCCGCAGATGCGCTCGGCGATGTAGCCAAACTGATGCATATCGCGCTTTTCGGTGAGCTTCTCGAGTCCGCGGTGCACAAAGCCGATCTGCGGAATTGCCTCGATGACGCGGTCGTCCTCGATCACCAGGTCCAGATGAAGCGGCTCGGGCAGCACCGGGTGCTGCGGGCCAAACGGAATAACGGAGCGATGTGCCATGGGCCTTACGCCTCCTTTTTCTGCTTGTCGCGGGCGGCCTTGGCGGCAAGCGCCGCACGGACCTTGGCCGCTTTCTCGGGATCCATGGCGGCGAGCTTTGCCTCTATCTCGGCAACCTTGAGTGCGGCCTTCGCAGCAGCCTCATCGTGCTGAGCATCGGAGCCGGCAGCCGCAGCGGGCTGAGCAGCGACGCCCGCGGCATCGCCGGCGCTCGCAGCGCCCTCCCCTGAAGCAGCCGCAGCAGCGGCGGCCTTCTCGGCAGCGGCCTTGCGCGCCTTGGCCTCGGCAGCCGCGCGGACCTTCATGGCCTTCTCACGCGCGGCCTTCACCTCGGGCGTGATAACGCTCATGGGCTCGGCAGTCGAGACCTGGTAGAAAAAGCCCTTAAAGTCGATCTGCATGTCGGTGATGGCAAGACCAAACAGGTCGTGCGCTTCATTTTCAAACGGGAACACCGCGGGGTAATACGAGCTGATGGACGGAATCTCCTGGTACTGGTCGATGCCCTCAGCCACCAGGTTCTCAATCGCATAGCTGCCGTCCTGCGCAATATGCTCCTGAGCAGCACGAACGTTGATAAACGTATAGACCAAGCGATACGAGCCGTCGTCGACGCTACGCTCGGCGTGCATTTGCACAAAGCGTGCACCGACGCCCTTAAGCGCCTGGACATGCGACAGGAGCTCGTCGATCCCGACGGTGGTATAGATAGCCTTTTGCATTACTCGGCCTCCTTTGCAGCGACGGACGCGGCGGGCGTCTCAGCAGGTGCGTCGCCAGCGGCAGGCGCGTCGCCAGCGGCAGGCGCGTCGCCGGCCCCAGCCGCGGCCACAAACCCGTCCTCGCCCAGCTCAACGCCACCGTCCCAGGTAGCGGCACCGCCTACGGTGAGCGGATCGCCGCCGGCGCGCATCACGGCCTCCTTCTGGTCCAGGATGCCGCACGCCTCCACGATGGCATCGATCACCGTCTCGGGGCGAATGGCGCACCCGGGCGCGTACACGTCCACAGGAATCGCGCGGTCCACGCCGCCGATCACGTTGTAGGCATCGCGGAATACGCCGCCCGAGCACGCGCAAATGCCGCACGCCACAACGCACTTGGGCTCGAGCATCTGGTTGTAGATCTGGCGCACGACGGGCAGGTTCTGGGCATTGACCGACCCCGTCACCAAAAAGATATCCGCATGCTTGGGGTTGCCGGTGTTGACCACGCCAAAGCGCTCCGCATCGAACAGCGGCGTGAGCGAGGCCAGCACCTCGATATCGCATCCGTTGCAGCTCGAGCCGTCGTAATGAATAACCCACGGCGAGCGCGACATTTTATGATCCATGGATGCCGCCTCCTAAATAAACACGTCGACAAGGATGGGCATGAGGTTGAGCAGGCCAAACACCAGCGCCACGCCCCAGCCGAGCTTAAAGCAGCTGCGCCAGGTGCTGCGCGCGAAGGTGTTATCAATCAGCACCTCGACAAAATACGTCGCGACCATCACGACCAGGGCAACCACCCAGCTCACCGGGTTGTCCCAAACAAAGAACATGCCCACCCACATCAAAAACAGCACGGTCTCGCACCAATGCATGAGGGTCATCTTGGCCAGCGTGCCGCCGCTCATCTCGGTGGCGACACCCTGGACAATCTCCTGATGCGCGTGATGCGAGTACGAAAGGTCGAACGGCGACTTGCGTAGCTTGATGGTGAGTACCGCGAGCAGCGCGAGGAAAATGGGCGCGCTGTACACGATGATGGGGGCCGACTGTCCCGTCACGGCGATGGAATCGAAGCTGTCGGTGGCAAGGTACAGGCCCACGCTCATCAGCAGAACGGCGGGCTCGTAACTCATGACCTGCAGCAACTCACGATCGGCGCCAACCTGGGCAAACGGGCTTTGCGTCGAGGCGGACGCCAACACAACAAAGATCGCGGCGAGCGTCACCATAAAGGCGCACAGCAGCGTGTTGGAGCCCGACACAAAGATGCCGCCGCCCACCACGGTAAAGATGAGTGCGCACGCCATGTAGGTATCATCCATGGTGTTTACGCTGGCAGGGGCCTTGCGCAGCAGCTTGGCAACGTCGTAGAAAGGCTGGAGCAGGCGCGGACCCACGCGGCCCTGCATGCGGGCCGAAAGCTTGCGATCAAGGCCGTCGATCAGTCCACCCACAAGCGGCGCAATCAAGGCAAACGCCACGGTACCAATAAATATGCCCACGACACCCGAACCTTCAAAATACTTGCCGCGCAGCACCGAGGGCGCGCTCATGGCAAGCCGCTCGGGCCCAATCCACGCGCAACACAGCAGCGCAAACAAGATAATGCTGCAGCACACGACGCTGCCCGCGGGGCCGATACGCTTCTCGCCAAGGGCGTCCTCCGAGTACCAATTGCGCTTTTCGGCCTTCACCTCGTGTCCCATCGAGCCGCGGAAATGGCGATATTTGTCGGTTCCCACACCCGAAAGGTACACGTTGACGTGCGGTTTGTTGCTCACGCGGAATGAAGTCAGCAGCACCACGGCGATAAAAGCCACGATAACCACCATCAGATACATGGCGTCCTTGCCGATAACGTACGGCACGCGTCCAAACACCATGGCGAGATAGGGCGACACCAGACCGCTCGAGATGAGCGGGAACGCCACGCAGCACAGAATCAGCAGCGCGGCGATGGTGTTGAGCGCCATCCATTCGGTCTTATGGACATTGACCTCAACGTTTTGAGCCGTGGGGTCGACGCCCGAAAGCTTGGCAAGCCACTTGCCCCAGAAGTAAAACGTCGCGGCCGAGCCAAAGGCAAGCACCATGATCATGAGCACGTTGCCGGTCTGCGCAAACGCCACCAGGGCGCCCCACTTGGACACGAGCATGCCAAACGGCGCCACAAACATGCCCATGATGCCCAGCATCATCAGACGCGTCAGGTGCGGCATGCGGCTGAACATACCATCCATGTCCTCGATATCGCGGCTACCGATATGATGCTCGGCGGTGCCTACGCACAGGAACAGCAGCGACTTGGCCACCGTGTGGAACAGGATCAGGAAGATGGCCGCCCATACGGCCTCGGGCGCGCCGACACCCAAGCAGGCACTGATGAGGCCCAGGTTGGAAATGGTGGAGTATGCGAGCACGCGCTTGGCGTTGCTCTGCGAGATGGCCATGAGGGCTGCCAGCAAAAACGTGATGGCGCCCACACTCGTGACCATAAAGCCCGTCACGGGATAGATGGCATAGAGCGGGCTCAGCTTGACCATCAGGAACACGCCGGCCTTGACCATGGTGGACGAGTGCAGCAGGGCGCTCGTGGGCGTGGGGGCAACCATGGCGCCAAGCAGCCAAGTGTGGAACGGCATCTGTGCGGCCTTGGTAAGGGCGGCGAGCGATAGCAAGATGACCGGCATCACCAGCAGCGCGGACTGCGCGGTGCCGGCGCCGGAAAGCTCGATCATGCCCGAGATGGTCAGCGGCATGCCGTTAACGTGCAGGTACATGAGTCCGACCAAAAACGCGATGCCGCCCAGCATGTTGAGGATGATCTGGGTAAAGGCGTTTTTAATGGCCTCGGGCGTGCGCGTGTAGCCAATCATAAGGAACGAGCACACGGTGGTGATTTCCCAGCCGCAGAACAGCCACTCAAGGTTGTCGCTCGTCACGATGACGAACATAGCCGAGAGGAATAGGAACATAAGCGCCAGGAACTGCGGGCGACGGTCGGGCGCGGTCTGCCCGCGTAGCGCGGCCTCGTGCTCGTCATGGGCCTGGAAGTCCTTCATGTAGCCCAGGGCATACACGCAGATTAAGCTGCCGACGATGCCGACGGCGAGGACCATGATTACACTCATGTAGTCCAGGTAGAGCGGGGTTGCGGTGACGGCTTCGGTCGCGGGCAGCGTCATGGCTGCAAAGGCGAGCGAGCCCACCAACTGGACTACGCCGAGCACCGTGGTGAGCGCGTTCCTATATTTGTACGCGTTGTACAGGATGACGGCGCACAGGATGACGTCGATGACGGAGCTGATGACGGAGAGCATGTGCGAGGTGCCCGGTGCCACCTCGAAGCTCTGCGGGCCCGTGCCAAAAAACATGACGGCGACTACAACCGTCACCGCCATAATGATGCCAGAGCCTACAAGCCCTAGCGCATCGCGGGCGCGGTCACCGCGCGCGAGCAGCATGCCCAGCGCCGGTACCAGCGGAAACAGGGTAAGGAAATACAGTAGCGTCATACCATCACTCCCCCATGCAAAAACGCTGCAATTGTTTAACGTTATAGCTCAGTTGAGGAGTAGCGGCGGCGGGTTTTCGGTCAACTGAGGAGTTTTAGGCGTACGGGGTAACGAGTCTGTCCGCTTTGGAGCAGAGAGGCGACGCTCCCCCTATCGCGGCGGCGGGCGCACGGGCCACTGCGCGCGGTTTATTAACCACTTTGGAGGATGTTCCAGTAGGCTCACGACGGTCCAAAAAGTTGGCGCGGCAAGAAAAATGCGCCCCTGTGGGCGCACCATCCCGTTCGCTATTCCGCCTTTTTAACGCGCGGCTTGCGACCGCGCGGCTTATCAACCAGCGCGGACTCACCGCTCTCGCGATACTGGCGGCACCAAGCCTTGACCGAAGACTCGCTGGGAATCTTGTGCTTGATCATGGCCTCGCGAACCGTTAAGCCGTTTTCCAAGCGGTCCTTGACCACGGCGAGCTTAACTTCGTACGAATAGGTGTGATGATGCGAACCGGCGTTGAGAACGGCGTCGGCACCGCCTACGGCATACGCGCGGGCCCACTGACGAGCCGTGGCCTGGGGAATGCCAAGCTCCGCGGCGAGGGCGCGATGACCGACCCCCTCTTGGAGGATCTCGACGGCGCGCTGCCTAACCTCGGGCGCATGCGTGCGAGTCCTAGTTGCTTCCGACATACCTGCCACTTCTTAGCCTTAACCGTTAATCTGCTTTCTTACGTACAAGTTAGATAGTAGCATTTTACTGTTTGCTCAAAGCAGTTAATTAAAATAGACGCGGCGTTATCTGGGCATTTGGCACCAATTTACGACATTTCTTTATCGATTATTTACGCTGGTAGCTGACTCGCAGCCAATCGTCATTCGCCTGTCAACAAAATTGACACCTCTTTATGTCCTTTGGCATAGAGGATATAGTTATTAACCCCTCCCCCAATAATTTTGAGTAATCGGCAAGGCAGTAGACGTCCTTACTCCTCATGATTACCGCGCATTGCCATCCACCGAAGCAAAACAAAAAGGGCGGGGCCTGCTGCGCTTGCAGGCCCCGCACCGGTTGACACCCGACGGGACACAGCCGGGCGAGGCGGATCCGTGCTACCGCCCCGCCTGGCCGCGATGTTCAACTACAGCTCGTTGGCCGCGTGATACGCCGTGCGAATGGCGCTCGCAATGTCGGCGGTGCGCTCGCCCGAGCAGTCGCCCACGCAGGTCACGGGCACCGTCACGCCATCCAGGTCAAACGCGTTGGCCTTGGAGCCCACGGCCATCACCACGTAATCGCAGGCGATCTTCACCGGCTCCTCGGGGCCGTCCTCGGTGGTGTGCACGGCCTCCACGCCCTCGTCGGTAACGGCGGTCAGGCGGGTCTTAACGTGCTGTTCCACGTTGTGGGCGGCGAAGTCGCTCATGATCAGCGGCAGAATGGTCTCGGACTCGCCCGCGGCAATCTTGTCGAGCATCTCGACGATCGCCACCTCGCAGCCGTGCTGCAGCAGGTACTCGGCAGTCTCGGTGCCCACCAGGCCACCGCCAATGACGGCGACGCGCCCGCTGAGCTCCACCTTGCCGGCCAGCACGTCCCAGCTCGAGACGACCTTGTCCGAGTCGGCACCCGGAACGGGGATGACCACGTCGTGTGCGCCCACGGCCACAATCGCGGCGTCGGCGGCGTTGAGATCCTCGGCCGTAGCGGCATGGTTGAGCTCGACCTTCACGCCCAGGCCGGGCAGAATCTTCTCGTAGTACTCGACCGAGCGCATGATCTCGTCCTTGCGCGGAGGCGCGGCTGCCAGCACAATCTGGCCGCCCAAGTGATCGCTCGCCTCGTAGACGGTCACGTCGTAGCCGCGCTTGGCCGCCACGCGCGCGGCCTCCAAGCCGGCAATACCGCCGCCCACCACGGCGACCTTCTTGTCGCCCTCGCCCGGCTTGATGGCGATGGTCGCCTCGTCGCCGTTCTCGGCATTGAGCACGCACGAGATGTACTTGCGGTTTTGAATCGCGTCGACGCAGCCCTTGTTGCAATTGAGGCACTCGCGAATGGGCTCACCCGTGGCGGCCTTCAGCGCAATGTCGGGGTCGCACATGAGCGAGCGGCCGTACGCGATGATATCGGCCGAACCGTCTTCCAGAATCTTCTCGCCGGCCT
Organism: uncultured Collinsella sp.; assembly: GCA_905197595.1. GTDB lineage: Bacteria > Actinomycetota > Coriobacteriia > Coriobacteriales > Coriobacteriaceae > Collinsella. The sequence goes on along the minus strand of CAJJZM010000082.1, from coordinate 1,460 downwards.
CGACCGAAACAACACGGCCGACAGTGGCCACCGGCACGGAGACCAGGGCCTTGACGCGCTCGGCCACGGGCAGCGTCCAGTTGTAGGGCATGGCGCCCATGGGCGGAATGGTGTCGCCCATGTTGCCGGTATGGTTGGCCTGTGCAACCTGGATCATGTCGATGCCGGCGCCCTCGAGCAGCTTGGCAAACTCGCAGGCCTCATCGGGCTGCAGGCCGCCCTTGCCGCGCGGCGTGCCGTCGGGGTTCTCCATGATCACGGGGAGCTTGTACTCCACCATCAGCTGCGGCGCGGCTTCCTTAATGGCGGCGACAACCTCGAGCGCATAGCGAACGCGGTTCTCGAACGAGCCACCGTACTCGTCGGTGCGCTGGTTGAGGATGGCCGAGCACAGCGAACCCACCAGACGGTCGCCGTGAACCTCGATGGCGTCGATGCCGGCCTGCTGCGCGCGGGCGGCCGAGGCAGCGATGGCCTCCTTGATCTGGGTGAGCTGCTCTACGCTCGCCTCGTTCACAAAGTGCTGCATGTCGTGGTGCAGCTTGGCGTAGGCCTGCTTGCGGATCTCGTTGGACTCGGCCATCTTGGCGGCAAAGGTCTCCTCGTCGCCGGCGGCCTTGGCCTCCTGCGCGGCCTTGGCGGCAGCCATGGAGCCCATGACCATGCGGCCGACGCCGGGCACGTCGTACTCGGGGTGGAACAGCTGCAGCGCGACCTTGGCGCCGTGCTTGTGGACGGCGTCGGCCAGTGCCTTAAACGTGGGGATCTGGGCGTCGGTCGCCAGCTTGGGCGTGGGGCTTGCGGTCATAACGGGAGCGACGTCGCCGATGACGATGTAGCTCACGCCGCCACGGGCCAGACGCTCGTAAAAAGCCAGGCTGCGCTCACCGATGGAACCGTCGCGCTCCTCGTAGCCGGTGGTAAGCGGCGGGAACATAATGCGGTTTTTGAGCTCAAGGGGGCCAACCGTAATGGGCTGGAGCAGCTTGGATGCAGGTGCGGTCATGGACATTCCTCTCTTATAGGCGCGGCGGCGATGATGCCGCGTAGTTATGATGAGGATATGGCATGGGGGCACGAGGACGCAACGTAAATCGGCGGATAGCAGGTGGCGGCAGGTAGGTGGGGCGGAGCGGCCCGTCGGTTTGTCTCGATCTGTAACAGTTACAGGCCAAAAACGACCCTAGATGTTACAGATCGAGACATTCCTCTCAACCCATCCTCAACAATCTAGATCTGCAACATCTAGACCCACTTTTGACCCCTACCTGTTACAGATCGAGACAATAGAAACCATCCCAACAAAACGTCTCGATCTGTAACATCTATCGACCAAAACCGGCCCCAGGCGTTACAGATCGAGACAAACCGAGCCCGTCTGCCGAAAGATCTCAATCTGTAACAGTTACTCGGCAAAATCCGTCCCTCGTGTTACAGATTTAGACAAACGGGACCCAACC
>CAJJZM010000081.1:0-9342 GCA_905197595.1 uncultured Collinsella sp. | reverse complement strand
GGGCGCGCCGGGCAGGGCGGCAAGGATGGCGTCACGGAGCGGTTCCGAACAGATTTCGTCCTGATCGAGGGAAACCACCCAATCGGTTTCGACGAGGCCGAGGGCGTATTCGAACTGGGGGAGAGCTCCGCTCCAGGGATGCTGCACGAACGTCGCGCCGTGCTCCCGGGCGATGGATTCCGTGGCGTCGGAACTGAACGAGTCCACGACGATGACGGCGTCACAGAACGCGAGCGACTCAAGACATTTCCCGAGCAGGCGTTCGCCGTTGTAGGTGAGGACCAGACCCGTAATGGTGGGTTTTCCGGACGTGTCGGAACTCATGCACGCTCCTTGGTCAGAGAGGAAACGACATCGCGGACGCCTCCGGCGACGGCAACGGCGTCGGCCTCGGAGAGTTCGGGATACATGGGCAGGCTGAGGATGCGCGGCATGATCGCCTCGGTAACGGGCAGGCCGTCCGGCGCGAGCGCCACGCTGCCCCGGTAGGCATCCTGAAGGTGCACCGGGAAGGGGTAGTGGACGGCAGTGCCCACGCCCCTGTCGCGGAGCCGCCTTTGCACCTCGTCGCGATCCGGGCATTGGACGACATAGAGATGGTAAACCGGTTCCACGGCATCCGGAATCGTCGGCAGGACAAGGCCGGGGACGCCGGACAGCTCGCGGCGGTAGAGCTCCGCCAGCGCGCGGCGTTTGGCGTTCTTGGCGGGCAGTTCGGGCAGGAGGACATTGAGGAAGGCGGCCTGCAATTCGTCGAGCCGGGTATTGATGCCGGGCTCGCTGCTCAGGTAATGCGTCCGCCAGCCGTACTCGCGCACGCTGCGGATACGTTCGGCAAGGGCGTCGTCGGAGGTGACGACGCAGCCGCCGTCGCCCACCGCGCCGAGATTCTTGGTCGGATAAAAGCTGAACGTCCCGGCGATGCCGGTGGACCCGGCGGGACGGCCCTTATAGGCCGCGCCGTGGGCCTGTGCGCAGTCTTCGATGAGTGGCAGGTCCCCCGCGACGGCGCGGATCGCATCCAGATCGGCGCAGCCTCCGTAGAGGTGGACCGGCAGCACGGCGGCGGGTTTGCCCGGGTAACGGCCCGCGCGGGCGGCCTCAAGCGCTTTGGCGAGGCTTTCCGGCGACATGGTATAGGTCACCGGATCGACGTCCACGAGTACGGGCGTCGCTCCTGCGCATTCGATGGCGGCGACGGTCGCGGGGTCGGTGCCGGCGGCCGCACCAAAGCGGATCTCGCCCGCATTGGTAAAGGTGAGCGCGCCGTTGAGAAACACGGCGTCCATGCCTTGGCATATTCCGAGGACGGTGTGCTCCCAGCCAAAGCGCTCGGCAATCTTCTGCTCGCTCGTGATGCCGTTGCACAGCGACGCGATCAGCGTGTCGGGTCCCACGACGCTTTCCAGGGTTTTGAGCGCCACATCGAGCCCGGTTGTCTTGACCGTGAGGATGACCAGGTCGACGGGCGTCGCCTCGCTCGCGCGGACGGACTTGAGCGCGCAGGGCTTGCCGTTGACGGTGAGCGCATCACCCGCGTGGCGCTCAAAGCGCGCGTCGTCCATAACGTATTCGACGGCGTCGTTGCCGAGCGCTTGGGCGATCATGCTGCCGTAGAGCAGGCCCACGCCGCCCTTGCCGATGAAGGCGACCTTGTTGATCTGCATGTGAATCATCTCCCCATAAAAAGGCGCCCGCGTATGGGGCGCCTGATGGATTGTATGCCGCCGGGCCATGTCGCGTGCACCGGATGGCCGTATTTAGAAGAACAAACGCATGGGAACTTATGACGCGGGGCAGACCGCAAAGACACGTGCGGGATATCCGACGCCATCACGCACCTTGGGGAAGGTGCAGAAGATGACGGCGCCCGTGGCGGGAAGCTCGTCTAGATGGTCCATGACCTCGATCTGATAGCGATCGACCGAGAGGATGTACTGTTCGCCGGGGTAGGGGTAGGCGTCCTCACGCGTGGTCACGCTCGCCGGGTCGGTGTCAGCCGGCTCGTGGCCGATGGCGCCGATGTCGCGCTCTTCAACGAGCCACTTGATGGCGTCGAGGTCCCAGCCGGGGTAGTGGGGCTGGCCGTCCTCGTCCTTGTTCTCGAGGTCGGCGAGCTTGGACCAGTCGGAGCGGAAGGCGACGAAAGCGTCCTCGGGAATGCGACCGTGCTCATCCTCCCAAGCTTTGAGGTCCTCGATGGTCAGGATAAAGTCGGGATTCGCGGCGCACTCCTCGTGCTTGTCGATCACGCAGAGCGGATGCATAAACTCGATGGGTTCAATCTCTCCAAGGGAACGGCCGTCAACATGGAAGTGGCGCGGTGCGTCGACATGCGTGCCGTACTGCGAAGCAACCGAATACTGGAAGCAACGCATGGGGGCGAGCATGTCCTCGGGCGTGCCGGGCAGGTAGTCGAAGAGCTTGGTGGGCTCAAACGGCTTAAAGCCAAACCAGTGCGGGGTGTCGCATGAGAGCGTGTGGGTGAGGTCGACCCAGCGATAATCGTTGCTTTTGAGCTGGGAGGCGAGGTTCCAAAGGTCGAGCGCGGGCATGGGCGGCTCCTTTCATCGGGCTTTTTGCTGATGTTAAAGCGGTGCCGTGACAGCTCGATTTCTGCTGCGTTACGATACGTTCTCGATTGCGATTCCACGATGTTTCGGCCGCGTGACCATTGTGTTTCGCCTTGCCGGGGCGCTGGTGGCGAAAGGAGGGGCCGTGCAATATCGCGTTGACCCCAAAAGTGGTAACCGAATATCCGCTCTGGGTCTGGGCTGCATGAGATTTCCCGGTGCGCCGGGACACCCCGATGCGAAGACAGCCGATGCCATCATTTCCCGTGCGGTGGAGCAGGGGATTAATTATCTGGATACCGCGTATCTCTATCCCGGTAACGAGGTGTGCGTGGGCGCCTCACTTGAGCGCCTGGGTCTGCGCGACCGCGTGTTGCTCGCGACTAAGTTGCCGCACGCTTCGTGCAAGTGCGCGGAGGATTTCGACCGGTTCTTCGACGAGCAACTGCGCCGCCTGCGGACCGACCATATCGACTATTACCTTATGCACAACATCACTTCGCCCGCCCAGTGGGAGCGCGTGGTGGCGTTGGGCATCGAAGACTGGATTGCGCACCAAAAGGCTGCGGGGCGTATTCGCCAGATAGGTTTTTCGTATCACGGCAGTGCGGCGGACTTCCTGACGATGCTCGACGCGTATGACTGGGATTTTTGCCAGATTCAGTACAACTACGCTGGAGAGCGCTACCAAGCGGGAACGGCGGGACTTATAGCAGCCGCCGAGCGCGGGCTCGCGGTGTTTGTGATGGAACCGCTTTTGGGCGGACGCCTGGCGGGCAAGCTGCCTCCGCGGGCCCGCGCCGTGCTCGATGACGTACGCGATCCGTACCTGAAGACGCCGGCTGCTTGGGGCCTTTCGTGGGTGTGGAACCATCCTCAAGTCACGATGCTGCTTTCGGGCATGACCGATACCGCGCAGGTGGACGAGAACGCGGTGCTGGCCGATCGGGCCCTGCCGGATTCGATGACAGCCGCTCAGCTCGATACCATCGCACGCGTGCTGGCGGAGTTTGAAAAATCGAATCGCGTGCCCTGCACGGGATGCGGCTACTGCATGCCATGTCCCAAGGGTATTAACATTCCCGGCTGCTTTGCCGCTTACAACGCGAGCTATGCGCACAGCTGGTTTACGGGGCTGTCGCAATACTTTACAGCGAGCGCGGTGCGCACGAGCGAGCCCAAGCTCGTGAGCAATTGCGTCAAGTGCGGCAAATGTGCGCGTCACTGCCCGCAACACATCGATATCCCCGAGCGTCTCGACGACGCGCGCCGACGTTTCCAGCCTGGCCCCGTAACGGCCGCGCTTAAAGGCTTCAGCAAAACTCGCTCCTCATGACCCTTTTATATCTTGTGATGGAATAGTTCCTGTTTGCGGCAGAATAGGGCGATAGCAGGAACTATTTCGTCGCAACTGAAGGGGGCTGTCGTGGGCCATCGGGATTCATGTGATGATTTGCGCGAGGTTCGTTGGGGCGTTTTGGGCGCTGGGCACATTTCGCATCGATTTGCATCGTCGCTCAAGGAGGTGGACGGGGCACGGCTTGTGGCTGCCGCCGGTCGCACCCCTTCGCATGTTGAGGGGTTTTGCAGGGCGTTTTCGATTGATGCCGCGCACAGTTATGCCACGGCTGACGGTAGCGGCGATGCGGCTTATGACGCGCTGATTGCCGACCCCGATGTCGACGCAATCTACTTGGCTCTTCCGCATGGCATGCATACGCGTTGGGCCTGTCGCGCGCTGCGCGCCGGAAAGGCCGTGCTGTGCGAAAAGCCGGCCGTTTTGAGTGAGGAAGAGGCTCTCTCGATTTCCTCCGCCTCTCGCGAGCACGGCGTGCTGTTTATGGAGGCGATGAAGAATCGGTTTTGCCCGATGCGCACTCGCGTGAAGGGTTTGCTTGCGTCGGGCGAGCTCGGCTGTATCGTCTCGATCGAAAGCGTGCAAAAACTCGATTATGGTGAGCCCCCTTCGAGTTATCTGCTCGATCCGTTGCAGGGCGGCTGTCTATATGACATGGGCTGCTATGCGGTCGGGTGGTTTGAGGATCTGCTTGCGGGTGCGTGCGATGTTTCGTCTCGTGAAGTTCGCTGGCGTGACGTATTAGGCGGCCGCGTGGATTGGGCCGATGAGATCCATATGAGTGTCGGCGGTATACCCATTCATATGGTGTGCGACGGCAAAGCAGCATATGAAAGCCGCTTAACGATTGCCTGCGAACGGGGTTCGGTGGAAATCGAGCGCCTCCATCGCCCCGAGCTCGCCCATGTGAAGTACTCCGACGGACGAATGCTCGAAATTAATGCCCCGTTTGAGGTCGATGATTTCTACGGCGAAATTCAGCATGCGACGCAGCTCGTCCAGACGGGAGAGCTTGAAAGCCCCGTTATGCCTCTTGCCGCCACGCAGCGCTGCGCGCAGATTATCGATGCGATTCGCTTGACGCTCTAGGCTGCGGTGCTGGTGCTCAAGGGGGGGGTCGGCGGACCTTGCCCCTGATGCCCCTTTTTATATCTTGCGGTGGAATACGGTCTGTTTGCGCCAAAATAAGGCACCAATAGACCGTATTTCACCGCAACTGATGAGGGGGAGCTGGAGATGCTGACGATTGGGTGCCATCTTTCGACGACGAAGGGCTATCGAGCAATGGGGGAGACGGCGTTGTCCATTGGTGCCAATACCTTTGCGTTCTTTACGCGCAACCCGCGCGGTGGCAAGGCAAAAGACCTTGACATGGATGACGTGGCGGCTCTGCGCGAGCTTATGGCGCAAAACGACTTTGGACCGCTGGTGGCGCATGCCCCGTATACCTATAACCCCTGCTCCGCTAAGGAGCGAGCGCGCGAGTTTGCCTTGGAGGCTATGGCGGAAGATTTGCAGCGTCTGGAAGCGCTGCCCGGCAACTACTACAACTTCCATCCCGGTGCGCATGTGGGACAGGGGGCAGACGCCGGCATTCAGATGATTGTCGACACGCTGTGCCAGGTGATGTTTGAGGGACAGCAGACGACGGTATTGCTTGAGACCATGGCGGGCAAGGGCACCGAGGTGGGCCGTAGCTTTGAAGAGCTGGCGCGCATTATCGAGGGCGTTGCCGCCAAGTGCCCGGAGCTGTCCGATAAGCTGGGCGTTTGTTTGGACACCTGCCATGTGAGCGATGCTGGCTACGACATCATCCATGACCTGGACGGCGTACTCGACGAGTTCGACCGCGTGGTGGGTGTCGAGCGCTTGCGCGCCGTGCATATCAATGACTCCAAGAACCCCTGCGGCGCCCATAAGGATCGCCACGAGTGCATCGGCAAGGGCTACCTGGGTAGTGAAGAGTTTGGCGGCGGTATGCAGGTTATGCAGAATATTGTATCGAATAGCCGCTTGCGTGCACTTCCATTTATTTTGGAGACGCCGAACGAACTTGCAGGTTATGCAGCTGAAATCAAACTGTTAAGGTCATTGCAGCAGTAATGACTGTTGCTAAGTGGAGTATTCCATTCACGTTATGGGTTTGTTTCAATCAGTTTTCTCATTGCAGATTCGTAATTCCGGGTGCATAATAGCCAACAGTTTTTGCAGACCTCTGAATCAAACGGGGTCACTGGAAGGAGACTGATTATGAAGCTCAAGAAGCTTGGCGCGTTTGCAGCCACGGGCGCCATGGCGCTCGCTCTTGCACTGACGGGCTGTGGTTCGTCCAACGCCACCTCTGGTTCCGATGCCGGTTCCAGCAGCTCTGACAACGCGAAGGTCGAGAAGGTCGACGGCTCCAAGGAGTATGCACTCGTCAAGGACGGTACGCTCACCGTCGGCACCTCTGCCGAGTACGCTCCGTTTGAGTACAAGGATGACAACGGCGATTATCAGGGCTTTGACCTTGAGCTCATCAAGGCTATCGGCGACAAGCTGGGCCTGGATGTCGAGTATGTCAACAATGACTTTGACACGCTGGTTCCGGGCGTCGCTTCGGGCGCCAAGTATGATGTTTCCATCGCGGCTATCACCGACACGCCCGAGCGTGAGAAGGAAGTCACTTTCTCTGATTCCTACTACATGGACGATCAGGCTATCGTGACCAAGGTCGATAACACCGACATCACGGCCGACAACTACAGCGAGAAGCTCAACAACGCCGACGCTACCATCATCGTCCAGTCTGGCTCGACCGCCGAGGCCTTTGCCCAGGAGAACTTCCCGAAGGCCAAGATCGTCCCCTACAAGGACGCTACCGAGTGCTTCAGCGCCCTGCAGTCCGATAAGGGCGACGCCGTAGTCACCAACCGCTCCGTTGCCAGCCAGTTGACCGCCGAGCAGTTCAACACCTGCCAGACCATCAAGCAGATCAGCACCGGCGAGGAGTACGCCATTGCCATCAACCAGGGCAACACCAAGCTCAAGGATGACATCAACCAGGCCATCAAGGACCTGACCGACGACGGTACCGTCGACGCCCTCATGGCTAAGTACAACATCAAGTAAAATAACTACTTGATTGCGCGCGGGCCCTTTCCGTTTTGCGGAGAGGGCCTTTGCGCTTCTCTTGACGGAGAGCGTTTCCGTCTCGTTTTGCCGGCAACTTCTACGATAGGAGCCACCTTGTCTCGACTGAACAAAGGGGCCGCTGAGCAGCGTTTTCCACTGCCCGTCTTGCTCCAAAAGCTAGCCTGCGTCATGGCCGTGGCGCTCGCGCTGGTGTGCGCGGGGGCATATGCGCCCACGACCGCCCAGGCGCTTGAGACCGCAAAGATTACCGCCCGACCCAACACCGGTTCGGGCAGCGATGTGGTCGGCGGCACCGAGACGCGCATTACCTGGGAAGTTCAGGCCGATGCCGACGAGGAGCTGAGCGGTCTTTCTTTGACGTTTGTCGACGGCACGACGTTTGGTACCGATGACACGCGATTGACGATGCTCTCGGGCGAGGACCTCATGGATCGTACGCCCATGAAACCAACGTGCAAGGCTGACGGCCAGACGCTCAAGATTGACTTTGGCGAGACGGCGCCTGCCGGCGGCTTTTTCCGTGTCGAGGTTTACGGCGTGACCTTCCCCGTCGAGGGCGGTGACGAGGCCTTTAGCGGCACCTACACTTTGGCCGATGGTTCGACCAAGAAGATCTCCAAGATTCCGTCGGTGGAGATCAAGGGCGTGACGGCATTCGATAACTTCCTGGCCGACCTTAAGGAGCAGCCGTGGGTCGAGGCATGGAATTCCAACATGTTCCTTCGCCTGTTCCTGAACCCGGTCATTTTGGTCCAGAGCCTGCCGATCGTCTTCAAAGGCTTCCTCATGTCGCTCTCGATCGTGCTCGTGGCGTTTCCGCTGGCAATTCCCTTCGGTTTCGCCCTGTCGCTCATGCGCATCTCCAAGTCGCGCATCCTGCGTTGCCTTGCCGGTATCTATGTGAATATCATTCGCGGTACGCCGGCGTTCCTGCAGATCTACATCGCGTTCTTTGGCCTGCCGCTGGCCGGCGTCAAGGTTGACGACTATGTGCTGGGCGTCATCGTCATGGCCATGAACTCGTCCGCCTACCTGTGCGAGATCTTCCGTGCCGGTATTCAGTCGATCCCCAAGGGCCAGAACGAGGCTGCGCGCTCGCTGGGCATGAACGCCTTCCAGACACTGCTCTACGTTATGATTCCGCAGACGTTCCGCAATGTCCTGCCAACGTTGACCAGTGAGTTCATCCTGCTTTACAAGGATACGTCGCTGCTCGCGGCCGTGGGCGTGGTCGAGATCGTCATGAACGCCCGCACCATCGTGGCCACGACGGGCTCTATTACACCGTACGTGGTTGCCGCCCTGTTCTATCTGGTCATCACCCTGCCGCTCGCTCGCTTGGTGAGCGGCCTTGAGGCGAGGCTTTTGGGCACGGCCGAAACTAAGAAGAAGCGTCCCGCCAAGAGCGCCGGACAGGTCGTCGCGACGCCCGCCGATCACATCGCCGGTCTGTAAGGAGGTCCTATCATGAGCGAAACCAATAACTCGAACGAGGTCGTCGTCAGCATCAAGAACCTCCAGAAGGCCTTTGGCGATAACGTGGTCCTGCGCGATATCGATCTGGATGTGCACAAGGGCGAGGTTGTCGTAGTTCTGGGTCCCTCGGGCTCGGGTAAGTCGACGATGCTTCGCTGCATCAACCGTCTTGAGCATCCCACGAGTGGCTCGATTGTCGTTGAGGGTGTGGACGTGTGCGCCAAGGGCGTCGATCTTAACAAGGTGCGCACGCATCTGGGTATGGTGTTCCAGCAGTTCAATTTGTTCCCGCACCTCTCAGTCAAAAAGAACGTCATGCTCGCGCAGCAGAAGGTGCTCAAGCGCAGCAAGGAAGAGGCCGAGAAAATTGCCGTCGAGGAGCTGACCAAGGTCGGTCTTGCCGAGCGTATCGACTTTATGCCGAGCCAGCTCTCGGGCGGTCAGCAGCAGCGCGTTGCCATCGCCCGCGCCCTGTCGATGAACCCGCACGTCATGCTCTTTGACGAGGCCACCTCGGCGCTCGACCCCGAGCTCGTGCGCGACGTCCTGGGTGTCATGCGCGACCTGGCACGCGACGGCATGACCATGATCGTCGTGACGCACGAGATGGGCTTTGCCCGCGATGTCGCCGACCGCGTCGTCTTTATGGACGGCGGCGTCATTGTGGAAGAGGGTACGCCGAGCGAGGTCTTCGACCACCCCAAGAGCGAGCGCACCAAGGCGTTCTTGGGAAATATCTCGTAGCCGGTTGATGTAACTGCCGTTACAAAAGAGCGGGGGCTGGACTTGAATCCAGCCCCC
>CAJJZM010000080.1:0-9349 GCA_905197595.1 uncultured Collinsella sp. | reverse complement strand
AGCAGCCTCTGGGCGGCAAGGCCCAGTTCGGCGGCCAGCGCTTCGGCGAGATGGAAGTTTGGGCACTGTACGCTTACGGTGCTTCCAACGTCCTGCAGGAGATCCTGACCGTCAAGTCCGACGATACCGTGGGCCGCGTCAAGACCTACGAGTCCATCGTCAAGGGCGAGAACGTTCCTGTCCCGGGTATCCCCGAGTCCTTCAAGGTTCTCGTCAAGGAGATTCGCTCCCTCGCACTGGACATCGAGCCCATGCACGATGCCGACGAGGACGCCTCCGCCCCTGTGACCGCCGAGGAGACCTCTGCTCTCGACGACCTGGCTGCGCTCGCCGGCGTTGACGCCGACGTCGAGGCCGAGGATGCCGAGACCGCCGAGGCACCCGAGGCTGTCGCCGCCACGACCACTGATAAGGAGTAGTTGACTGTGGCAGATTTCGAAGCTACTGATTTTGACTCGGTAAAGATCTCCCTTGCCTCCGCCGACCAGATCCGTTCCTGGTCGCACGGTGAGGTCAAGAAGCCGGAGACCATCAATTACCGTACCCTCAAGCCCGAGAAGGACGGCCTGTTCTGCGAGAAGATCTTCGGTCCCGCCAAGGACTGGGAGTGCTCCTGCGGCAAGTACAAGGGCATCCGCTTTAAGGGCATCGTCTGCGAGCGCTGCGGCGTCGAGGTCACCTCGGCCAAGGTGCGTCGCGACCGCATGGGCCACATCGAGCTCGCTGCTCCCGTGTCCCACATCTGGTACTTCAAGAGCCCCACGAGCTTCCCGATGAGCCGTATGCTCGACATCAAGTCCAAGGACCTCGAGAAGGTTCTGTACTTTGCCAGCTACATCATCACTGAGGTTGACTATGAGGCCCGCGAGGCCGACGCCGACGACCTGCGCGAGGAGCTCGCCGCCGATCTGGAAGAGATCGATGCCGAGTGCGCCCGCCAGATCGAGTCCCTCAAGGAGCAGGGCGACCCCGAGAACTTTGACGAGTTCTCCGACGAGGAGCCGCTGACCCCCGAGGAGATCGCCTCTGGCATCGTCGACATCGAGGAAGAGTGCAAGGACGAGAAGCAGCTCCGCACGGACGCCTTCAACGCCTTCATGAAGCTCACCGAGCGCGACCTCATCTCCGATGAGCCGCTGTTCCGCGAGATGACCCGTTACTACTCCATGTACTTCAAGGGTGGCATGGGTGCCGAGGCCGTCCGCGACCTGCTCGCTGCCATCGACCTCCCCTCCGAGGCCGAGAAGCTCAAGGCCATCATCGCCGACGAGGATTCCCAGAAGCAGAAGCGCGAGAAGGCCGTTAAGCGCCTCGAGGTCGTTGACGCCTTCCTGAAGGGCGGCAACAGCCCCGCGAACATGATCCTGGACGTCATCCCGGTCATTCCGCCCGATCTGCGCCCGATGGTCCAGCTCGACGGCGGCCGCTTCGCCGCGTCCGACCTCAACGATCTGTACCGTCGCGTGATCAACCGTAACAACCGACTCAAGCGCCTGCTCGACCTGGACGCCCCTGCGATCATCGTGAACAACGAGAAGCGCATGCTCCAGGAGTCCGTGGACGCCCTGTTCGACAACGGCCGTCGTGGTCGCCCGGTCTCTGGCCGTGGCGGTCGCCCGCTCAAGTCGCTCGCCGAGGCCCTCAAGGGCAAGCAGGGTCGTTTCCGTCAGAACCTGCTGGGTAAGCGTGTCGACTACTCCGGCCGTTCGGTAATCGTTACCGACCCCAAGCTGCTGCTGCACCAGTGCGGTCTGCCCAAGACCATGGCGCTGGAGCTCTTCAAGCCCTTCGTCATGAAGCGCCTGGTCGAGCTCGGCAAGGTCGAGAACATCAAGGGCGCCAAGCGCGCTATCGACCGCGGCGCCACCTTTGTGTGGGACATCCTCGAAGAGGTCATCGACGGCCGCGTCGTGCTGCTCAACCGTGCACCGACCCTGCACCGTCTGTCCATCCAGGCCTTTGAGCCGGTGCTGGTCGAGGGCAAGGCTATCCACCTGCACCCGCTGGTCTGCTCGCCCTTCAACGCCGACTTCGACGGCGACCAGATGTCTGTCCATGTGCCGCTGTCCAGCCAGGCTCAGGCCGAGGCTCGCGTGCTCATGCTCTCTGCGAACAACCTGCGCTCGCCGGCATCCGGCAAGCCGGTCAACATCCCTTCGCAGGACATGATCATCGGTGTGTACTACCTGACCCAGGTCCGCGACGGTCTGCCGGGCGAGAACCACGTGTTCGCAAGCTTCGACGATGCGCTGCACGCCTATGACTGCCGCTCCGAGGTCGACATGCAGGCCAAGATTCAGGTCCGTGTGTCCGCTGCCGACGCCAATGTCATCAACGAGGACGGCACCCGTATCTTCCGCGTCAAGAACGGCAAGAACGAGTTTGTCGACTACGACGTCACCGGCAACAAGACCGCGCGCTTCGAGACCTCTATCGGCCGCATCATCTTCAACCGCCAGTGCCTGCCCGAAGACTATGAGTTCATGAACTATAAGATGGTCAAGGGCGATGTGGCCAAGCTGGTTGCGGACTGCTGCGATCGCTATCCCGAGGCCAAGGTCGGTCCGATCCTCGACGCCATCAAGTACTCCGGCTTCCACTACGCTACCCGCGCCGGCCTCACCATCTCGGTGTGGGACGCTCTCATCCCTGCCGAGAAGCAGGAGCTGCTCGACCGCGCCCAGGCCAACGTCGACCAGATCAACGAGTACTTCGAGGAGGGCTTCATCAACGAGACGGAGCGCCACATCGAAGTCGTTAACGAGTGGACCGCTTGTACCGATAAGGTCGCAGCGCTCATGCTCGACTTGTTCGACGAGGAGAACCCGCTCTACATGATGGCCGACTCCGGCGCCCGTGGTTCTAAGACCCAGCTGCGTCAGCTCGGCGGCATGCGTGGCCTGATGGCAGACATGTCTGGCGAGACGATCGACCTTCCCATTAAGGCGAACTTCCGCGAGGGCCTGCTGCCGCTCGAGTACTTCATTTCGACCTACGGCGCCCGTAAGGGCCTGGTCGATACCGCATCCCACACCTCGGACTCTGGTTACCTGACCCGTCGTCTGGTCGACGTGGCCCAGGACGTCATCGTCCGCGAGGAGGACTGCGGTACGCACGAGGGCGTCACCTACAACCTCATCATCCCCGGCACCACCGACCTCAACACCGACCTCGTCGGCCGTTGCTTCATCGAGGACGTCGTGGCCCCCGATGGCACCGTGCTCTTTGAGCAGGACGGCTACATCGAGAAGGTCGCCGACATCCAGAAGATGGTCGATGCGGGCCTCAAGAAGGTCAAGCTTCGCGCACTGCTCACCTGCCGCTCCAAGTACGGCGTGTGCCAGAAGTGCTACGGCTGGGATCTTTCCACCCGTCGTCCGGTCGCCATCGGTACTGCCGTCGGCATTATTGCCGCCCAGTCCATCGGCGAGCCCGGTACGCAGCTTACGATGCGTACCATTCACTCCGGCGGCGTCGCTGGCGTCGACGATATTACGCAGGGTCTGCCTACGGTCAGCCGTATGTTCGATATCGTCGGCAACGTCAACGAGAAGATCCTGGGTCGCGAGGCCGAGCTGGCTCCGTACTCCGGCCACCTCTCGATTAAGCCCGAGAAGTCCGAGTACGTGCTGACGCTCACCGACTCCGAGGATCACACCCGTGTCCTCGACGAGCGTCGCGTCCCCGCTTCGGTGCGCTTCATGCCCGAGATCGAGGACGGCTGCGAGGTTCGCGCCGGCGACCAGATCACCAAGGGCTTCGTCAACTTCCGCAACCTGCGCAAGCTGACCGACATCGAGTCGACGATGCACACCTTCGTCGAGAGCGTTAAGGACGTCTACACCAGCCAGGGCGTCGACCTGAACGACAAGCACATCGAGGTGCTCGCACGTCAGATGCTGCGTCGCGTTCAGATCACCAACCCCGGCGACTCCAAGTACCTGCTTGGTCAGTACGTCGACCGCTACGAGTTCGCCGACGAGGTCGAGCGCGTTGCCCGTCTGGGCGGTCAGGCTCCCGTGGCCGAGCCCGTCATCCTGGGTACGCTCAAGGTCGCGTCCAACATCGACTCCTGGCTGTCGAGCGCTTCGTTCATCCGTACCGCCGGCGTCCTTACCGAGGCTGCCATCGAGGGCAAGGTCGACCACCTGCTCGACCTTAAGTCCAACGTCATCGTCGGTAAGAAGATCCCTGCTGGTACCGGCCTCAAGCCGTACGCCAACGCCAAGCTGACGTATCGCACGGCCGACGGCTACGTGGACATCGACGGCCCGGCTTCGCCCAACGCCAAGTCGCTGCCCGAGTGGGCTCCGGTTGAGCTCAAGGACCTGGACGAGCAGCTCCCGCAGCAGCTCGACTGGGCCGGCTACGACGAGTTTGGTGGTGCTGACGGTTCGTTCACCCGCAACGGCCACACCATCTCCGCCGAGAAGGCTCGCCTGTACCTGTTCGACGACCTGGGCGTGTCGCAGCGCTGGACCAACAAGTTCAGCGAGGTCGGCATCGAGACGGTCGGCGACCTGGTTGGTAAGTCCGAGGAGGATCTGCTGCGCATCGACGGCATCGGTGCCAAGGCGATCGAGGAGCTCCGTGACGGCCTTGAGGCCCACGACCTGCTCTACATCCTCGAGAACAACGACGATGTTGCCGACGAGGAAGACCTCTCGCAGCTGCTGCAGATGGTCTTTAGCCCCGACGGTCCGGACGACATCCTGCTGGGCACCTCCGCCACGCCGACGCATCACGCCGACGCCGACGAGGAGCTCCTGGGCGCCCCGATCGACGACAAGAAGGCTCCCGCCAACGGTGCCATCAACGAGGACATGGCTTCCCTCGACGAGCTGCTCAACCAGCTCGTGGACACCGACGACGCCGAAGAGGCCAAGGACAACGACGAGGAGTAATTAGTTCCGCCGTTCTAACGAACGGCGGCGACCTCCGTCGCTGCGCGGCTCCCAGAGCTACAATCTGTCATTCAAAAGGCAGGGCATGACCAAAAGGTCAATGCCCTGCCTTTTTCATGCCACCTTGTACGCTCTGGGGGCCGCTCGCTTGCGCATGCTCAACCTGTTGCGTTCCGTTGATACCTTGCCAAAAAGGGACAGGTTTATTTTGGTCGGTTTTTCATGCTTGAATTTGAAACATTCTGTTCGGTCAAAGCGTATCTATGGTGAGGGCCTCACCAAGAATTATTAACGTCACCGGGAGGTGATTATGGAAGAACAAGCATTTAGACAGGCGGTCGAAGATCACCGTGATGTCGTGTTTCGAATCGCATTGACGTACCTGCGCGATCACGCCGATGCCGACGATGTTGCACAAGACGTCTTTCTTAAGTTGCTCAAAAGCGATACGCATTTTGAAGGCTGGGAGCATCTTCGCCGATGGCTTATCCGGGTCACGATCAATGAATGCAAATCGCTCTTTCGAAAGCCGTGGAGGCGTGTGGAGGATATTGAGAACCTGGCCGATTCGCTTTCGACGGCGCAGGAGGAGACCAAGGCGGTCCTGTCAGACGTTATGCGACTTCCGGAGCGATTCCGTATTCCTATCGTGCTCTATTACTATCTGGGCTTCTCGACTTCAGAAATTGCCGAGTTACTGCATGTGCCAGCCGCGACCGTTCGAACGCGTTTAGCTCGCGGCAGATCGAAGCTCAAGTTCATCCTAGAGGAGGGCGACCGTGAAATCCAACCAGATCAAGCAGGCCTTCGAGTCCGTCCAAGCCGATAGCGATCTTGCTGACCGTGTTCTTTATGCCGCTGCTGGCGAGCCGCTTCGCCGAAAGGGTCACGCGAAGCCTCTGTATGTTGCCGTAATCGGATGTCTTGCCGGAGTGCTGGCGACCGGAGGGGTCGCCTACGCTGTTGTCAATTCCAGTTTTTTTGCCTCTGCCTGGGGAAACCATGGCAACGGAGAGTCCGTTACCTGGACTCAAGGTGGCTCGTCGGGGACTAAATATACCTACACCAGAGAGTTTGGTGATGGTATCGCGCCCCAAAGCTTGGAGGGTTCAGTACAGAAGGTCAATCTGTCCGTCGAGGGCAACGGCTATACACTCGACATTCATGATATGGCTATCGACCAAAACGGCTGCGGTGCTGTGACGTTTACGCTGTCCAATCCAAATGGTGTTAACTACTACAAGCCGGCAGCAGAGACAGGCGAACTTGTTCTCTATGGTGAAGAAGAACAAGGCATCGGTACACCCAGCATGAACTTCGGCGAGGAATGGGCTGATACACGCTGCACCATTGATAAGGACACATCAAGCGATACTGTCATTAATGGCACGATGTACTTTGCTTCTATGGATCGCGAGCGAGGTTTTCAACATGCGGTCACCTGGAATATCTCGTGGACCGAGGGCGAAGGAGAGGATGCGAAGCCGTTCGAGGCATCGACACCCGAGTTTAGCGTTGGAGCGTACGTCGATACTAAGGAACTCCGCTCCGATGACACGCCTCTCGAGATCAGCCCGTTTTCCATCCAGACGCACATCGATGATCTGGGCATTGACGCAGTCACGAAGAAGTTGACGGTTACCTACAAGGATGGATCGGAGCAGATTATCGAAGATGACGACGCAGGGGCGTTCAACTTATATTTTTCTTATACGCGCAATAGCGGAGAGAACATCTGGGTGCCAACGAAGTTGATTGATGTCGACCAAGTGGTCTCAGTAACGCTTGAGGGCACACGCTGCACTTCAACAGGGGGCGCCGAAACGTCGGAACCCTTTACCATCGTCTATTCGTAAGATTTGGGGCCGCTTCCTACTAGGGGAAGCGGCCTTCTTTGCGGTAAATGGGCGGTTAGACCGCACGATATTCGCCTGCATTTCTGAAGTATACGGCAAAATCTTGATGGTTCGACCACACCGTATATGCTCAAGCGTTCTACCTGCGGGTTTGTTATCGCAAAATCCCTGTGTGCTCGGTAAGTTCAAAATTTGCCGCATACTTCCGAAAACGCCGCCGATTTTCCTATGGCAGATGAGAGCAGATCACCGCTGAAGTGCAGCGTTTCCCCAGATAAAACCGACCAAAATAAACCTGTCCCTTTTTGGCAGGTAGCGTTTCCCTGACGAGCACGTCGGATTCCCGGCCCGGGCGGCGCGGGGGTTAAGTTTGTCGCGAGTTTCGCACGAGCCGGAGAGCACTTAATGTGCTCTCCGTGCGAGCCAGGACTGTAGAGCAGCAAACTTAACCCCTGTGCCGCACGGCCCGAGAATCCGCCCCCGCGCACAGGAGGGGATTCCTTTTGTGTAGGCTTTGCGGAAATGTGCCAATTTTGGGATACGCCCGGCGGCGTGGTCTGTTGACGGCACAGCTAACGCCACGTATCCTATCGAACTGCGTGTTTCGTAGGGGGATGCTGACCCCTCGATTCAAGCCGTTGCACTTTACAGAAAGCTGGAATCATTCGAGAAGGAGTACGCTTTGCCTACTATTAACCAGCTGGTTCGCCAGGGCCGTCGTTCCGTGCCCAAGAAGTCCAAGAACGCTGCTCTGCAGCACAACTCCCAGAAGCGCGGCGTGTGCACCCGCGTCTTCACCACGAGCCCCAAGAAGCCGAACTCGGCTCTTCGTAAGGTTGCCCGTGTTCGCCTTGTCAACGGCATCGAAGTTACTGCTTACATCCCGGGTGAGGGCCACAACCTGCAGGAGCACTCCATCGTGCTCGTCCGCGGCGGTCGTGTCCGTGACCTCCCTGGTGTCCGTTATCACGTCATCCGTGGCGCCTACGACGCTGCTCCGGTCCAGAACCGTATGCAGGCCCGTTCCAAGTACGGTGCTAAGCGCCCCAAGGCCAAATAAGCCAGATAACGTTTTGATACTTTCGCCGTGTGCCGTCTTGAGCGCCGCACGGTAGACACTTAAGGAGATTTCACATGCCGCGTCGTGCAGCAGCTAATCGTCGTGAGGTTCAGCCTGACGCCGTTTACAACAACCGCCTGGTGACTCAGCTCATCAACAAGGTCCTTCTTGACGGCAAGAAGGCCACCGCTGAGCGCATCGTTTACACCGCTTTCGAGATCGTTGCCGAGAAGTCCGAGGGTGGCGACGCTCTCGCTACCTTCAAGAAGGCTATGGACAACGTCAAGCCCACGCTCGAGGTTAAGCCCAAGCGTGTCGGTGGCGCTACCTATCAGGTCCCGATGGAGGTCAACTCCCGTCGTTCCACCGCTCTGGGTATCCGCTGGATCGTCAACTTCTCCCGCGCTCGCAAGGAGAAGACCATGGCCGAGCGTCTCGCCAACGAGATCCTCGACGCCTCCAACGGCCTGGGCGCTTCCGTCAAGAAGCGTGAGGACGTCTTCAAGATGGCCGAGGCCAACCGCGCGTTCTCTCACTATCGTTGGTAAGTTAAGGTAAGGAACTAACATGGCTAAGCCTAAGTACAAGCTTTCCGATACCCGTAACATCGGCATCATGGCTCACATCGATGCCGGTAAGACCACCACGACCGAGCGTATTCTTTACTACACCGGTAAGACCCACAAGATCGGTGAGGTCCATGAGGGCGCTGCCACCATGGACTGGATGGTTCAGGAGCAGGAGCGCGGCGTAACCATTACCTCCGCTGCTACCACCTGCTTCTGGAACAAGGACGGCAAGGACTACCGCATCCAGATCATCGACACCCCGGGCCACGTTGACTTCACCGCCGAGGTCGAGCGCTGCCTGCGCGTCCTCGATGGCGCTGTCGCCGTCTTCGACGCCGTTGCCGGCGTTCAGCCTCAGTCTGAGACCGTTTGGCGTCAGGCTTCTACCTTCAACGTTCCCCGCATCGCCTTCATCAACAAGTATGACCGCGTGGGCGCTGACTTCTTCAACGCTATCGAGACCATGAAGGATCGTCTCGACGCTAACGCCGTGGCCGCTCAGGTCCCGATGGGCGCCGAGGACAACTTCTGGGGCGTCATCGACCTGGTCACCATGACCGCATGGGACTTCAAGGCCGACGAGAAGGGCATGACCTACCCCGAGCCGATGGACGAGATCCCGGCTGAGTTCGCCGACATCGCTGCCACCAAGCGCGAGGAGCTCCTCGACGCTGCTGCCAGCTTTGACGACGAGCTCATGGAGAAGATCCTCATGGAGGAGGACTTCACCGTCGAGGAGCTCAAGGCTGCTCTGCGTAAGGGCGTTCTGGCCAACGAGCTCAACCTCGTCTTCGTGGGCTCCGCCTACAAGAACAAGGGCGTCCAGGAGCTGCTCGACGCTGTCGTCGACTACCTGCCCAGCCCGCTCGACGTTGAGGCCGTCACCGGTACCGATCCGGACACCGGCGAGGAGATCCAGCGTCATCCTTCCTTCGACGAGCCTTTCTCCGGCCTGGTCTT
>CAJJZM010000079.1:0-9365 GCA_905197595.1 uncultured Collinsella sp. | reverse complement strand
CAGCGCAACGCGTTGCGCTGAGTCCTGAGGCTGTTGCAATGAAGATGAGAATCAAGGCAGGCCCGTCTCGTCCGCTCCGTCATCTGTGGTTTACGTGGGGGCATGCGAAGCACGGGTATACTAACCCGCGGCGAATCTGCTCCATCGCTTAGAGCTGCTGCGTCTGGACGGCGCGTGATAGGGCTGCCAAAGCGATCGCCAGCGTGCTGAGCAACGTCCTCTCTGTGCGCACCTGTTTTGTATGTATTAGCGCACTACCAAGCACGCCCCGCGCGGCCGCATGCCGTGCCCATAACGCGTGCAGATAAGGAACAACAACATATGCGTAATTCTGTATCCGACGTCACGGACGCCGAGATTCTGGACGAGGCCCGCGAGGCCATGACCCAGGCTGCCTTCGATGCGGCCGACGAGGCCAGCGCCGCCGAGACCGTTGAGTCCGCTACCGAGAGCCTGCCCGCCTTTGACGAGCTGGGGCTTTCGGACGAGATGCTTCGTGCTATCGAGAACCTGGGCTACACGGCGCCCACGCCCGTTCAGGCCGGCTCCATCCCCGTGGTGCTCGAGGGTCGCGACCTGCTTGCCGCCGCTCAGACCGGCACCGGCAAGACGGCTGCCTTTTTGCTGCCGACCATGAACAACCTGGAGCACATCGCTCCGCCCAAGCCTGTGCGCGAGCGCAGCGGCCGCAACCGCCGTCGCGGTGCCAAGAAGCCCGAGGGCAACGGTCGCGGTCCCGTGATGCTCGTCATCACCCCCACGCGCGAGCTTGCCCAGCAGATCGACGAGGTCGCGAGCAAAATCGCCGACGTCACGGGCCACGTTGCCGTGACCGTCGTGGGCGGCGTGAGCTACAAGCCGCAGACCGCGGCACTCAAGTACGGCTGCGATATCCTGGTCGCCACGCCGGGCCGTCTGGTCGATCTGATCGAGCAGGGCGCCTGCCACCTGGACGAGGTCAAGGTACTGGTGCTCGACGAGGCCGACCGCATGCTCGACATGGGCTTTTTGCCCGCCGTCCGCCGCATTGTGCGCGAGACGCCGTCCGAGCGCCAGACGCTGCTGTTCTCGGCGACGCTTGACGAGGAAGCCGTGGGCGAGATCACCGACCTGGTGAGCGATCCGGCCCGCGTGGAGATCGCGCCCGCCACGTCGACCGCCGACACCGTCGACCAGTTTGTGTTCCCGGTGTCCATCGAGGCCAAGAACAACCTGCTGCCCGAGTTCCTCAAGAAGGAGGGCCCGGAGCGCACCATCGTCTTTATGCGCACCAAGCACCGCGCCGACAGCTGCTGCCGTCGTCTGGAGCGTAAAGGCATCAAGGCTGCCGCGATTCACGGCAACCGTAGCCAGGCCCAGCGCGAGCGCGCGCTTTCGGCTTTCCGCGACGGCACCGTCGACGTGCTGGTGGCAACCGATGTTCTCGCCCGCGGCATCGACATTAGCGACGTGCGCTACGTCGTGAACTTTGACGTGCCGGCCGAGCCGACCGACTACATCCACCGTATTGGCCGTACGGGCCGCGCCGGCGAGCTGGGCTGGGCCATCACGTTTGTGACCGAGCAGGACGTGGACGAGTTCTACGAGATCGAGAAGCTCATGGACAAGACCGCCGACATCTACGAAGCCGGCGAACTGCATGTGGGTCCCAACCCGCCCGCCGTCGATCCCGAGCGCGATCCTGCCGCCTTTAAGGTGAAGAAGAAGACCAAGCGCGGCAAGTCCAAGAGCAAGAAGAAGCTTGAGCAGGCGCGTCGCGACGGCAAGCGTAACGGCGACGATTACGGCGACGTGGCTGGTCGTTCCAACCGCGGTCGCGACGAGCGTCGTGGCGACGGCGAGCGCCCGAGCCGTCCCAAGCGCGGCGGCAAGACCCGCGTGCGCGAGGGCGTTCAGGCTCGCGTGGACGAGGCCGTGGAGAGCGTGGCTCGCGAGGTGGCTGCCGAGGAACGCGCTGGTGCTGGTGCCGCTGAGCAGCCTGCGCGCGGCAACCGCGCCGAGCGTCGTGCCAAGCAGTTCCAGGGCGAGGCACACCGCCGTCGTCGTGAGGACGAGGACCGTGGCGGTCGTCGTCGTGTTGAGCGCGAGGACGAGGGCCGTGGTTCGCGCGGCGGCAAGCGCGGCTCGGGTGACCGTCGTCGCTCCGGTCGCGATGGCGAGCGCGATGAGCGCCGTGGTGGCGAAGGCCGTGGTTCGCGTGACGAGCGTGGTACCCGCGGCGGCAAGCGCTTTGACGAGCGCGGAGGCCGCGAGGGTGGCCGTGGCGGCGAGCGTCGCGAGGGTGCTCGTGGCAACGGTGGCCGCAGCGGCGCCGGTCGTTCGAATGAGTCGCGTGATCGTCGCGACCCGCGTGCCAGCCGCGATCGTCGCGATGACTGGCGCAACTACGACGACACCCGCGAGGAGCGCCGTGGCGGCTATCGCGGCGGGCGTGGCGGCAACCAGGCAGGCTCCCGTGGCGGCCGTGCCGGCGGTCGCGATAACCGTGGCAGCTATGGCAACAGCCGCGGCGGCAAGCGCGGCGGCAGCTCCCGTCGCCCCGGTGACGGCGGCGGCAAGCGCAAGTAACACACCCGTCGCGCGGTGAGGCGAGATGAGTTTGGGCCCCGAGCAGATTATGCTCGGGGCCCTTTTTGTTTGCCGTATCCGATCGCTAGTTCAAATGTGATTTCCTCGGGAATGCATCTAGAGGATGCCGTGGGCCTGTTTCCTGCCATGCGGCAATGGGTCCCATGGGGTGCGCCGTGCATTTTTTGGAGTATTCTGTAGTTCGAGTTGTCTGCATATGATTCGACGTCGCCAACGGTGGCCTTCGGATATCCCTAGCGAGCGTTCCGAGTCAGATTTCGCCGTTTTCCGGAGCAGGGGGCGCGTCATTCTCGCCATGTCGGGACTTAGAATGATACGGCGCCCTACAGTTTTGCCCACCCGCGGCGGTGCTGGCGCGGTCACGTTGCAGAATACTCCGTTTTTTGCACGGGCCAGGATGGGGTACCTCAGGAGAACGCGGCGGTATCCCGTAAATATATACAATCTGTACCGTAATTTATACAAAACGAAGAGGCAGACAGCGTAGGGTGGGTGCATTGGGGTGCCTGGCGCACCGAAACGGGGAGCTCCCCCCCCATGCGCCGTATACTCTGTCTGAATGTGAAAACGGCTTGACGCGTTGCCAGGCGTAGGGAGAGGGTGCCTCGATGAGCGTATTCGAAATTGTGTTTAGTCCGACGGGTGGAACGCGGAAGGTGTCTGGCCTTGTGGCCGGGGCGCTGGACAATAATACCGTTACCGTCGATCTGACCGATAGCGGGCTAGATTTCAGCGCTGTCTCGATGACTGAGGACGACGTGGCCGTAATCTCTGTGCCGGCGTATGCCGGTAGAATCCCGGCTGTGGTGGCTGACCGGTTGGGCATGGTGCGCGGCAACGGGGCTCGGGCTGTTTTGGTTTGTGTATACGGAAACCGCGCGTTTGAGGACACGCTCGTAGAGCTGGAGGACGTTGCGAAGCGCGCCGGATTTAGGGTGGTTGCAGCTGTTTCTGCTATTGCTGAGCATTCCGTTGCTCGTCAGTTTGCTGCTGGGCGACCGGATGCGCAGGATGCGGCGCAGCTCGCAGAGTTTGCGCAGCAAATTCAGCAAAAGCTGTTGGCTGAGGATGCGTCCGAGCCCTCTATCCCCGGCAATCGTCCTTATAAACAAGCTGGAGGTCGCCGTATGGCACCCGAGGCAACAGAGGAATGCGTCTCCTGCGGTGCATGCGCCGCGGCGTGTCCCGTTTGTGCTATCGACAAGGGCGACCCCAAGCGAGCAGCTGACGAGGCGTGCATCTCCTGCATGCGCTGCATCGCCGTATGCCCGCGAGGCGCTCGCAAGCTTGATCCCAACAAGCTATCCGCTGTTTCCCAGATGCTGAGCAAGGTTTGCGTCGTGCGGAAGGAATGCGAGCTCTTCATCTAACGCATGCGAAATTGCTGCAAGGAGTGTCCCTGGGTGCCGGCGGGAAAGGAACGTCCCTAAGTGCCGCCTAAATACCGTTTATCGAAGAAAAAATACCGCTCACCGGTCATAATGATTGTTCTGGCTTTGGGCTTGTCTACAATAACTCCCGTAAAAAGAAATGCGGAAGGTTACCGAGTCCCTCGGACGTGGGCCTAACCAAAGTCTTTGAACGGGTGTGTCTCTATGGATGCATTCGCTTGATTTTGGTTGGGCTATATTTATGAAGGGACATGCCACCATGGGTTTCTTTTCTCGCCTGATGGGCGGTTCGGATGAGCAGAAGACTGCGACCTCCGAGTTCGAAATCCTCGCTCCCGTTTCTGGCGAGCTTGTTCATCTAGAAAATACCAATGACCCCGCTTTTAGCAGCCGTGCCGTGGGCGATGGCGTTGCCGTGGTTCCCCAAGAGAAGACCGTGTGCGCTCCTGTTTCCGGTACCGTCGCGGCGCTGTTTCCGACTGAGCACGCGCTGGGCATTATGTCCGACGACAGCTCTGCTCAGGTGATGCTGCACATCGGAATCGACACTGTTAAACTTGAGGGCAAGGGCTTCCATGCGCTTGTTGCCCAGGGTGACCATGTCGACGCAGGCCAGCCCCTCGTCGAGGTCGATTTCGACGCGGTTCGCGCCGCTGGCTTCGACCCCACGGTCTTCGTTATCGTGTGCGAGCGCTCGGAGAACTCGACTCTTCGTGAGCATGCTTCCGGCCCTGTTGCTGTTAAAGAGCCTGTCGTCTGGCTTTCCGAGTAAATTCTTGTGGTGGGTACCGTGGTTATCAAGCGAGTTTTCAACAATAACGTCGCAATGGTCACTTCGGACGATGGCTCCGAGCTCATCGTCATCGGTCGAGGCCTCTGCTTTGGCCGTCATGCCGGCGACGCTATCGATGAAGCATCGGTCGAAAAGACCTATGCGCTGCAGGAGGGCACTTCTCAGGATTCGCGTACGATTGACCGCTTGGCACATCTTTTGGAGTCCATCCCCACCGTCAACCTCGTGATTTCCGAGGACATCGTTCAGATGCTTCGTCGAGAGCTCAATGTCGATATCAATGACAAGATCCTCATCGCTCTCGCAGACCATATCAGCCTCGCCCTCGATCGCGAGCGCAAGGGCGTTCCCTGCGAGAATCCGTTGCTGCTCGAGATCCAGCAGTTCTATCGCAAGGAGTATGCGCTTGCGGGCCGTGCGCTGCAGATTATCAAGGAGTATATGGGCATCCAGATGAGCGAAGAAGAGCAGGGTTTTATTACGCTGCATATCGTCAACGCCACCATGCCGCAGCGCTCTGACCGTCTGATTGTTTCGGTCCAGCTTGTTCGCGACGTGCTCGCGATTGTTTCCGAGCACTATGCTACGACCCTTGACGTCACCTCGTTGCCTTACGAGCGTTTCGTTCGCCATCTGCAGTTTTTTGCGCAGCGAGCGCTCGATCCCGCGGCGGGGCAGGTCAATGGCGACGCGCTGTTCCGTATCGATGAAACGGCGTATCCGAGGGCGTTCTCGTGTGCGGAGTCAATTGCCGACCACTTGGCGTCTACCTATAACGTTGTCGTTACCGATGCCGAGAAGAGTTATCTCGCATATCACATTGTTAACCTGCTTGGAGAACCTGGTCTCTAGGCATAACGTGCCCACACATCGATTGATATAAGGCAAGGCTCACGGTCTTGTCCAGGGCACATCTGTCTTAATTTGCGGAAAAGGAAGGGGAGTACCGCTATGACCGCAAAAAAGAAGTTCAATTTCAAAGCGCCGTTGGAGGTGTTCGCGAAGTCGATCGTTCAGCCGATGATGTATCTCTCGGTTGCCGGCATTTTGCTCATCGTGGGCATTATTCTGACCAACAAGACCATCTGCGCCGTGATCCCTGTGCTGGGCTCCGGTCCGTTCCAGCTTGTGGGCGCCGTTGTCTATCAGTCGCTGATGTTTATCATCAACAACCTCTCGATTCTGTTCTGCGTGGGCATCGCCGGCGCCATGGCAAAGAAGAACAAGGGCCATGCTTCGCTGATCGCCCTGATGTCGTTCTTCCTGTTCCTGCAGGCTAACAACATCGTGCTCAACGCCACCGGCTCTCTTGCCGAAGCGAGCGGCATGCTCGGCCTTACTGGAACCGGCCAGAGCACCGTTATGGGCATTCAGGTGCTCGATACCGGCGTGTTTGGCGGCATCATCCTGGGCTGCATCACGGGCGCCGTGTTCAACAAGTACTCGAACAAGCAGTTCCCCATTGCCCTTTCGATGTTCTCGGGCGTTCGCTTCCCGTTCCTGATCATGATCATCATCTCCTGGATCATGGGCGCGGGCTTCTGCATCGTTTGGCCTCCGGTTCAGGGTGCCATCTCCTCCGTCGCCGGCATTATTAAGGAATCCGGCAACATCGGCCTCTTTATTTACGGCATGCTCAACAAGCTGCTCGTTCCCACCGGTCTGCACCACCTCATCTACACCCCGTTCCAGTTCTCCGATGTGGGTGGCACCCTGACGCTGGGCGATCAGGTTATCGCCGGCGCCTATCCCATCCGTGTTGCCGAGATGGCAATGACGGGCCAGCCCTTCTCCGATAGCACCTACTTCAACAGCTACACCTTCAACAACCTGTGGCCCTACATCGGTATCGGTCTCGCCTTTATCTTCACCGCCTACAAGCAGAACAAGGACAAGACCAAGGCTGTCATCATCCCGCTGATCATCACCGCCGTGCTTTCCTGCGTGACCGAGCCCATGGACTTCCTCTTTGTCTTTGCCGCTCCCGTGCTCTTTGTCGTTCATTCGGTTCTTTCCGGCATCTTCCTGGTTCTGCTCAAGGTCCTCTCCGTGCCCGCTTCGACTGCAGGCGGCATCATCAACATCGTGGTCTCCAACCTGGTCCTCGGTGTCGACAAGACCAACTGGCCGGTCATGCTGGTGCTCGGAGTCGTCAACGCCGCTCTGTACTTCTTCCTCTTCACCTTCCTTATTAAGAAGCTCAACCTCCACACGCCTGGTCGCGAGGAAGAGTCCGAGCTTGCTGAGTCCGTTGCCGAGGGCGAGGCCGCCGCGTCTGTCGCGGTGAAGCAGGGCGCTGTCGCCGATGCTCCCGCGCAGGGTGTTGACGCGGGTATCGCCGACCTGGTCGCAGGTCTTGGTGGCAGGGACAACATCGAGGAGCTCGAGAACTGCTTTACGCGTCTCCGCGTGAACGTTAAGAACCCGGACCTCATCAATGAGGACCTCATCAACCACGTGCCCAACAGCGGTATCAACCGCAACGGCAACAATATCCAGATCATCTTTGGCATGAAGGTCGCCGAGATGCGCGACAAGGTCGAAAACGCAATTGAGAAGGAGCAGTAAACAATGATCATTACTCTGTGTGGTGGCGGATCCACCTTTACCCCTGGCATCGTCAAGTCCATTGCCCTGCGCAAGGACGAGCTCGACGTTGACGAGATTCGTCTGTACGACATCAACGAGGAGCGCCAGCGCAAGATCGGCGTGCTCGTGGACTGGATTCTGCACGAGGACCTCGGCCTGGACATCAAGCTCACGGTGACCACCGATAAAAAGACGGCTTTTACCGACGCGAGCTTCGTGTTTGCCCAGATGCGCGTGGGCGGCTATGCCATGCGCGAGCAGGACGAGAAGATTCCGCTGCGCCACGGTTGCGTGGGTCAGGAGACCTGCGGCTGCGGCGGCCTTGCCTACGGCATGCGCACCATCTTCCCCATGGTCGAGCTGATCGATGACGTTGAGAAGTACGCCAAGAAGGACTACTGGATTCTCAACTACTCCAACCCTGCTGCCATCGTGTCCGAGGGCTGCCGCGTGCTGCGTCCCAACGCTCGCATCATCAACATCTGCGACATGCCGATCGCGATCATCGACGTGGTTTGCGCCGCACTCGATATCGACAAGAAGGATGTCGAGTACGATTACTTTGGCCTCAACCACTTTGGTTGGTTCACCTCGATTCGCCACAAGGGCGAGGAGGTGCTCCCGCAGCTGCGCGAGTACATCAAGGAGCATGAGATTCTGCTGCCCGACTCCTACCTCAAGGGCATGGGCTCGCTCATGGCAAAGAAGCCCGAGGAGGCCACTGACGAGCACCCCGAGCAGAACCGCCACACCAAGGGCAGCTGGTACTACGTCTGGAAGGGCGAGTACGAGATCATGGAGTGCTTCCCGGAGTACCTGCCCAACACGTATCTGAACTACTACCTGCAGCAGAAGGAGTTCGTCGAGCATTCCAACCCCGAGCGCACCCGTGCTAACGAGGTTGAGGAGACGCGTGAGAAGAACCTCTTCGACGGCATCGACCACTACGAGAAGACGGGCGAGATCGACGAGAGCACGTTCTATGCGGGCAGCCACGGCGACTGGATTGCCGATCTGGCTATCGCTCTGAAGAACGACACCAAGCAGCGCTTCCTGGTCATTTGCGAGAACAAGGGCGCTATCCCCAACATGCCCTACGACGCTATGGTCGAGCTGCCTGCCTACATTGGCAAGAATGGCCCCGAGGTCATCAGCCGCGACAACATTCCTCTGTTCCAGCAGGGCCTCATGATGCAGCAGCTGAACTCCGAGAAGCTCGTGGTCGAGGCTACGATCGAGGGTTCTTACGAGAAGGCGCTCAAGGCCTTTACGCTGAACAAGACCGTGCCTTCGATGAAGGTCGCCAAGGAGGTTCTCGACGACATGATCGAGGCCAACAAGGGTTACTGGCCCGAGCTTAAGTAAAAGCAACAGGGTCGCCGGCCGCATACCTGGAGCAATGCCCCGTCCACGCGATTGCGTGGGCGGGGCATTGTCATTTGGTAACGCGTTTTATCAAATATGGCATTTATCTGCGGTAATGTTCTATTTCACCGCCGAGGGTGACATTTCATACCGCCTGCCGAACTGCGTGGAGACCTAACAACTTTTTAGGTCAGTGTTGTGCGTGTAGCAACTTCGCCCGGTCTCGCCTCCGGGCTGCCGCATGAGAGGGGATCTTATGGCACGACTGCACGTAATGGAACGCAGCCACGCTCAGGCCGTCATGGACGACCTGCACGATGCGCTCGGACGTCGTCTGGCGGTGAGTTCGCTCGCCCCGTGTCCCGTTGAGTTTACGGCGGCGCTCGTCAACCTGTGCTCCACCCAGAGCTGCGGCAAGTGCACGCCCTGCCGCGTGGGCCTGAGCGCGCTGAGCGATCTGCTCGCCGATGTGCTCGAGGGCCGCGCCGACGAGTCCACGCTCAACTTGATTGAGCGCACTGCCCGCACCATCTATCTTTCGAGCGACTGCGCCATCGGCTACGAGGCCGGCGCCATGGCGCTCACGGCTATCCGTGGCTTCCACGACGATTTTGAGCACCACATTCGCGAGCACTCCT
>CAJJZM010000078.1:0-9451 GCA_905197595.1 uncultured Collinsella sp. | reverse complement strand
TAGTAGCCGCGGTTTAGAAAGTCACGACGGCTGCGCGCCTGCGACTTGGGATCGCCCATGGAGTCGCCGCTCTTGGACGAGCGCAGCAGATACAGATAGCCCTCGCGCGCACGGTCAAACCGATGTCCGCCCGCGCATGCAGCACCGCGCTCATCGTCCACCAACGGCTCATGGCAAACGGGACACAACAACATGGCAACTCCTTAGCGCGGACAACACAACGCCCACCATTGTCGCACGCCTTCCCCACCTAGTCATAGAAGAGACAAGGAGTGTCCCCAGCTGCCGGCAGAAAAGGAACGTCCCTAAGTGCCGGCTGGCTGCATTAGGAGTATCATCGTCTGCGCAAATAAGCACGAAAGAGCATATTAGAGATTGAGAGCGTATGACAGACACCGCATCTAAGCACATTGACATGACCACCGGCTCGCTATGGCGCAATATTCCCCTGTTCGCCTTCCCCGTGGCCGCCACGAGCATCTTGGAGCAGCTGTCGAACCTCATCGCCACGGTCATCATCGGTAACTTCTCGGGCGACCAGGGAACCCTCGCCATGGCGGCGGTCGGCTCCAATGTTCCGCTTACCAGTCTTATGCTCAACCTTTTTATTGGCATGTCGCTTGGCTCCAACGTGGTCATCGCCAACGCTATCGGTCGCAACGATCAGAACATGGTCAAACGCGCCGTCCATACCTCGATTTTAATGGCGCTCGTGGGCTTTGTCGTCATCGCGCTGGGCGAGATCTTTGCCGAGCCCATGCTCGCCGCGCTCAACGTTCCTGCCGAAACCATGCCTCTCGCTTCGCTCTACCTGCGCGTCTTTTTGCTGAGCATGCCCTCGATCTTGCTCTACAACTTTGAGGCCGCGATCTTCCGCTCCGTCGGCATCACCCGCATGCCGCTGCAGGCGCTTGCCGTGTCCACCGTCCTCAACATTGGCCTGGACCTCATCTTTGTCCCCGTGCTCCACTGGGGCGTCGCAGGTGTCGCCATCGCCACCGCCATCGCCTATACCGTCAGCGCCGTCACGCTCTTTATCCGTCTGCTCAAGACCGATTCCGTCGTCCGCGTCACCCTGCGCGATCTGGCTATCGACCCCGTCGCCCTCAAGCGCATCGTTAAGATCGGCCTGCCCGCCGGTATCCAAAGCGCCGTCTTTGCCGTCGCCAACATCATCATCCAGTCCGCCATCAACAGCTTGGGCACCGAGGTCATGGCGGCATCCAGCGCTGCCATGAGCCTGGAGTATGTGTGCTACAACCTGCTCAACAGCTTTAGCCAGGCTTGCACCACCTTTGTGGGACAAAACCACGGCGCGCGCCAGATCGACCGCTGCACCAAGACGCTCAAGGTCTGCCTGGTCGAAGGCGGCATCGTTGCACTCACCACGATTATCGTCATCGTCGGTCTGGGGCGCGAGATCCTGGCGTTGTTCAACAGCGATCCCAACATCGTCTCGATCGGCTATATCCGCGTGTGTTCGATCTTCCCGGCGTACGCCTTTAGCATGTTCTACGAAAACATGTCCGGTTATCTGCGCGGCTTTGGCATCTCGCTCATGCCCGCCCTCATCACCATGATTTGCGTCTGCGGCATCCGCTTCTACTGGGTATTCTGCGTGTTCCCGCACTTCCGCACCTTTGCGAACATCATGATGGTCTACCCCATCAGCCTGGGCACCACGGCGTTCTTTATGGTCGTGGCGGTACTACTCTGCCACCCGGCACGCACCTATCGCGCCGCCCAAGCCAAAGCGACAGCCCGCTAAACACCGCACTCAACGCCATGCCAGTCATTAATTGACAATATGTGAGCTCATATAGTCGATAAAGTGCCTCGTGGCGATAGGCATGGTGTCCCAGCTGCGCCAGGCTGCCACTACGTCACGCGAGGGAGCGTGCACGATGGGACGCACGCGAATATCGGCCCTCATGCCCTCGACGGTACGGCGATACAGCATACTCACGCCTAGGCCCTCCTCCACCATCGCCATGATGGTGTAGTCGTCGGTCACCTCGCTCGTCACGTGCGGCGACAGCCCATGCGCCGCGAATGCATCGAGCACCAGGCTCTGTTCGCCCTCATCCAGCAGCACAAACGGCTCGGACGCCAGGTCGGCGAGCGTCACCTTTTCCTTTGCCGTCAGCGGATGGACGGCTGGCAACAGCGCCACCAGCTCGTCGTGATAGACCACGCGTTTCTCGAGCCCCTCGGTAAATCCACGCGCTGTAAAGCAAAAGTCGACCATGCCATCGTGCACCCACTGGGCATTGCGCGTGTAATCGCCCTGCTTGAGGGTAAAGCGCACGCCCGGATGCAGGGCCCCAAAGTCGCGGATCACACGCGGCAACACAGTACGACTCACGTTGGTAAACGTCGCAATGCGAATGTCGGTCGACGAAAGCCCCAGCAACTCCTGGCGCTTGCCCTCAAGCTCGGCCTCGGCCGTAACGATCTGGCGCAGATACGGCAGATACTGTTTGCCGTCGCGCGTCAGTGAGACGCCCTGCTTGCCACGCTCGATAATCGTGGTGCCCAGCTCGCGCTCGAGCGCCTTGACGGCCTGGCTCACCGCGCTTTGCGTATAGCCCAGCTCGTCGGCGGCACGTTTCAGGCTGCCGCAATCGACCACCATACATACAATCTGATACCGCGATGCCATCGTGCCTCCACATCGATGTAGCCGTAAAACGTTTTGCCAGGGCTTTTTCTTCCAACATTAGTATTTCTTAATCATACTGAAGATACATTCGCTTTACTACATCCATATCTGGGAGCAGAATCCTTTTTGCGAAACCGTTCTGTAACAAAAGGAGTCCCATGGATCGCAAAAAAGCAATCGCGCTCTCATTTTCCGTTCCCGTCGCATGGGGCTTTTCGTACCCCCTCATGAAGATCGGCATGGACAGCATGAATGCCACGAGCATCGTCGCGCTGCGCTGCATCATCGC
This sequence comes from uncultured Collinsella sp., assembly GCA_905197595.1. Taxonomy (GTDB): domain Bacteria; phylum Actinomycetota; class Coriobacteriia; order Coriobacteriales; family Coriobacteriaceae; genus Collinsella. The sequence continues at coordinate 6,500 of CAJJZM010000078.1, read as the reverse complement.
CTTTGCGGCCTGCCTGCTGCTCTTCCACAAGCACGCAGTGCGCATCAGCCGTGACCTGATGGTCCGCGCCGCCATCATCGGCGCCATCATGGCAACCGAGATCACCTGCATGTGCCTGGGCTCCAGCCTCACCTCCGCCTCCACCGCCGGCTTTTTGCAGAGCCTGACGGTCGTAATCGTGCCGTTTGCCAACGCGGCCCTGCTGCGTCGCGCTCCCGAGCGCAAGGTGCTCATCGGCACCGCCATCGTCACCTGCGGCATGTTGCTGCTCTCGGGCGCCGACTTTACCAGCCTGAATCCCGGCGCGATCATCATGTTGCTCTCAGCCTTTATCTATGCCAGCCACATTATCGTAGCCAAGCGCTTTGTCGAAGAAGTCGACCCACTGGCCTTGGGTGTTTGGCAGCTGGGCTTTGGCGGCCTGTTCTCGGGCATCGCCGCATTTGCCTTTGGCGGCTTTACGCTTCCCAGCACGCCGAGCGAGGTCGCGGTCGTCGTCGCACTCGCGCTCATCTGCTCTGCCTATGGCTTTATCACCCAAACGCTCGTGCAGCCCCACGTGCCCGCCGAGACCACCGGCTTCGCCTTCTCGCTCGAGCCGGTCTGCTCCGCTGTCTTCTCGTTCTTCCTGGTCGGCGAGGTCCTGAGCCCCATCGCCTTCTTTGGCGTCGCCCTCATCCTCACCGGCGTGATGGTGGCAACCGTCGAGCTCCCGTGCCTTCGCTCGCAAGGACACGCTCACATGGCAGGAGCGCCCGAGCGCGTCTCGTAGACCCCACTCTTCATACAGCCGCGGCATAAAGGCAATCGGTGCGCCTTTACAATAGATACCAACAGAGTATCTGCCATAAAGGAGCCCCATGGACACCGCAACTCGCGACCGCAACATAGCAACCTGGTTGGGCGATGCGCCGCAGCCGGTACGTGACACTACGAACCAGCTGCTCGAGCGCATCGCCCTTTTGCGTGCCGAGCAGACCATCTACCCGGCACAAGACGACATCCTCAATGCCCTCGCCTACACGCCGGCCGACCAGGTCAAGGTTGTCATCTTGGGTCAAGATCCCTATCACGGACCCAACCAGGCCATGGGGTTATCGTTCTCGGTCCCCGCGACGCAAACCAAGTTGCCGCCGAGCCTGCGCAACATCTATAAGGAACTCAAAGCCGATCTGGACTGCCCCTTTCCTGCCACGGGAGACCTAACCCCATGGGCACAACAGGGCGTCCTGCTCCTTAACACCACGCTCACCGTGCGCAAGCATGCCGCCAATTCGCACGCCAAGCTGGGCTGGAGCACGCTCACCGACTATATTATCGAACGCTGCTGTCAGCTGCCCCAGCCGGTCGTCTTTTTGGCATGGGGCCGCTTTGCCCAGCAAATGGTTGAGGGCAAGCTCGACGCGATCGGCGCGGGCAAGGCAACCGGCAAGTTCTGCCTAGCTTCTACGCACCCCTCGCCGCTTTCGGCCAACCGCGCCACGGCAGAACTCCCCGCCTTTATAGGGTCGCGCCCCTTCTCGGCAGCCAATCGGCTACTCGAACAGCACGGCTCGACCCCCGTCAACTGGACTTGCCTCGGCTAAAAATCAATACATCAAAAACGCGCCCGACGGATTTCCATCGGGCGCGTTTTCTACTCGGGCCAGATAAACTGGGTGCGGCCGGCCTCGCCGCCATCGATCAGCAGGCTCTGCCCGGTCATAAACCGGTTGGTCACGCCCACAAAGTAGATCCACTCGGCGATCTCTTGGGCGGTGGCCCAGCGTTTAAGCGGCGTGAGCTCCATAATCTGGTTCCACAGGTGCTCGTCTTCCATCACGCAACGGTTGAGCGGCGTGATAACGCCGCCCGGGTCCACACTGTTGGCGATGGCCTGCGGTGCTAGGCGGTTTGCAAGGTTTTTGGTGTAGGCGATAACGCCGCCCTTGCTGGCGGCATAGGCGGGAAACTCCGATCCCGTATGTCCGCTCGCCGACCCCACATTGACCACGGATTTGATAGCCGCTGTCGGCTTGGCGGCAAGCCCCTCCCCCACAAAGGCGTAGCGTTCGGTCACGTTGATGGTGCCACACAGGTTGGCGGCAATGTCGTCGGCCGAATCCTGCGTACCGGCAACGTTTACGATTACCTGGGGTTCAAGGTCGTCTGGAAACGAGTCCGGTTCGCGGACATCAACGATCAGATGGCGGTAGCGCTCGTGCTCGACCGCCGTCGGCAGCAGGTCAAAGCCCACGACCTCGTGGCCCTCGTCCAAAAAGCGCTGCACGCACGCGGCTCCGATACCGCCCGAAGCGCCCGTGATCAAAACCCGCATACTTGCTCCTTAGGCGGTTGCGTGGCGCTCGAGGTACTCGGCGCCCACATTCTCACGCTCCCAGCCACGCACGACCTTGTAGCCCACGGGGCTCAGGAAGACCTCGCACAGCAGCTCGGCAACAGCGCCGGTCAGCGAGCACATAAGGACCTGCACCCAGGTCCAACCAAAGAACGTGTGGCTCACCACAATGGCAAAGACCAAGTTGTCGATAAACTGGCCAACACCCGTGGACACATAAGAGCGGAAGGCAAAGCTCGCAAAGTTATTCTTTTTGAGCATACGACCGAGCGACTGGTTGAGTGTGGAGTTAACCACGGCAGAAACGAGCATTGCCAGCGAAGAGCCCAGCACCACGTACCAGGTGCCGCCGATGGTGGCGTTAAGGGCGGTGTTGACCTCGATCATACCCGTGTCGTAGTAGGCGCCCCACATGCCGGGCGTGAGCGAGCATGCCCAAAAGCACAGACTCACGGCCAGATTGACCAGCAGCGCGAGGATAGAGATTTTGATGGATGCCTTGGCGCCAAAGCGCTTGCAGATCATGTCCTGGCACAAAAACGAAACCCAGCTCACCACAAAGCCGCAATCGAGTGCCAGATACGGCAGGCTGATGAGCTCTTTGTTGGCCAGCAGGTTCATCATGATGACGCTCACGAAAAACAGCGAAACCGTCGCCGCGGGAATGCTCCGCAACAGGACCTTATAGTCCTCCATGACCTTCTTGATCATTATGTACTCCTTTGGTTTTAGGTTTAACGAGCAGGATATCGGACCCGAACTGCTCGGACGCCCCGGTCTTGAGACGACGGTGGGTATGATAGCCGCTCACACGGCATCAGGCAAGCAACCGGCGCGGCAGCCCCGCAGGGCCACCGCGCCGATGCGTTAAAACGCTACGTTGCCAAACTCCGACAGGATCAGGTCGGGGTTGTGGTCGGTTGCCCAATCCACGTTCCACGGACTCGTGAACAGCAGCAGCTTACCGCCGCGCATGTCCTCGACGCGCAGCGTGTCGCGCGTAAGCGAAAGGCCCGGGATATCGATGGTGTCGGGGTCGTTTTGGATCCAGCGAATGTCCGTATAGGGCAGCGGCTGGCGACGAACCTCAACACGGTACTCGGCCTTGAGGCGGCGCTCGAGCACCTCAAACTGCAGCACGCCGACCACGCCCACGATGACGCTCTCCATGCCGGCACCCAGCTCGCGGAAGATTTGGATGGCACCCTCCTGGGCAAGCTCCTCCATGCCCTTCACAAACTGCTTGCGCTTGAGCGTGTCGACCTGCGTAATGCGAGCAAACATCTCGGGGGCAAACGTCGGGATCTGCGGATACTGCACGTGGCGCTTGCCGGAGCACACGGTGTCGCCGATGCTAAAGATGCCGGGGTCGAACAGACCCACGATATCGCCGGCGTACGCCTCGTCCACAATGGCGCGGTCGTCGGCCATCATCGAGGTGCCCGTGGCCAGCTTGAGCTTGCGGTTGCCCTGCATATGGAAGGCATCCATGCCGCGCTCGAACTTGCCCGAGCAAATGCGCACAAAGGCAATGCGGTCGCGGTGATTCTTGTCCATGTTGGCCTGGATCTTAAAGACAAAGCCGCTAAAGTCGTTCTCGGCGGGCGCGACCGGCTCGCTGGTGAGCGTATCGGTATAGGCGCGCGGCGTCGGGGCCAGACGCAGGAACTCCTTAAGGAAGGGCTCCACGCCAAAGTTGGTAAGCGCCGAGCCAAAGAACGCCGGGCTCAGCTTGCCGCAGGCCACGGCATCCAAGTCGAGCTCGTCGCCGGCGCCATCGAGCAGCTCGATGTCGTCCATCAGGTTCTTATGGTTCTCCTCGCCGATGAGCTCATCCATGGAAGGATCGCCCAACTCGGCCTCGACCTCGGCGACCTTCTTGGTGGCGTTGGCGTGACCGTCGCCCTCAAAGGCGATAACGCGACGGGTCTGACGGTCGAACACGCCGCGGAAGTTGCGGCCGCTGCCGATCGGCCAGTTCATGGGATACGTATTGATACCCAGGACGTTCTCGATCTCTTCCATGAGCTCAAACGGATCGCGAGCCTCGTGGTCGAGCTTGTTCACAAAGGTGAAGATGGGAATATGGCGCAGCGTACAGACCTTAAAGAGCTTTTTGGTCTGGGCCTCGACGCCCTTGGCGCCGTCGATGACCATGACCGCGGCGTCGGCGGCCATAAGGGTACGGTAGGTATCCTCCGAGAAGTCCTGGTGGCCGGGGGTATCGAGGATGTTGACGCAGGCGCCGTTGTAGGTGAACTGCAGTACCGAGGAAGTAACGGAGATTCCGCGCTCCTTCTCGATGTCCATCCAGTCCGAGACGGCATGCTTGGCCGAACTCTTGCCCTTGACCGAGCCGGCAGTCTGGATGCTGCCGGTATAGAGCAGCAGCTTCTCGGTAAGCGTGGTCTTACCGGCGTCCGGGTGGCTGATGATCGCGAATGTGCGGCGCGACGAGATTTCATCCGACAGGCTTGCCATGCGGATCCTTTCTTGCATTGAGTGCATTACGTCGTTGTAACCGCACTATTGTAGCCGCGAAATCCCGCTCTAGGGCACCTATCAGGACAAATTCATCAGTTGGGGCCTGGGTAGCCGGCCCAATCCGAATTTGTCTCTTGCGTAACTGTACATAGTGTATATATACTGTGCTTACCGGTTATATACACGTGTAGCCCAACAGCTAAGGAGCCGCTGTGGACATCATCCTATCCAATTCGAGCGACAAGCCCATCTACGAGCAAATAGCCTCGCAAGTCAAAGCTCAGATCCTTTCGGGCGCGCTCGCTGCGGGAGCCAAACTCCCCAGCATCCGTGCACTCGCGAGCGATCTTGGCGTGAGTGTCATCACCACCAAGCGCGCCTACGCCGACCTGGAGCAACTCGGCTTTATCTGCACCGTGCAGGGCAAGGGCTGTTTTGTCGCCGAGGGCAACCAGGAGCTCTTGCGCGAAAACCAGCTCTGCCATATCGAAGAACTGCTTGCGAAAGCGGCGAGCCAAGCCGAAGCCCTGGGCGTTACGCGCGACAAGCTGCACGAGATGCTCGACCTGGTAGCCCCCGAAACCATGCAGTAGTCATCTGCAAGAAAGGCTATACCATGCAAAACCTTTTAGAACTCAAAGGCATCTCACGCCGTGTGAGCGACCGTTTTTCGTTGCGAGAGGTCACACTCGCCGTGGAGCCCGGCCAGATCGTTGGCTTTGTGGGCGCAAATGGCGCCGGCAAGACGACGACCATTCGCGCCACGCTTGGGCTTATAAAGCTCGATGCCGGCGAGGTGCATCTGCTTGGACAGCGCTGCGACGCCAACGCGCCCGACGAGACGCAGCGCCACCTGCGCTCCCGCATCGGGCTTGTCCTGGACACGTGTCCCTTCCCCTCCACGCTCAAGGTGGGCCAGGTCGAGAGGCTCGTAGGCCCGGCATACCCCACGTGGAGCCGCGAAACGTTCGCCGGATTCATCGACCGATTTGGCCTCGATCCCAAGACGAAGGTCAAGGACCTCTCCCGCGGCATGGGCATGAAGCTGCAGCTCGCCTGTGCGCTCAGTCACAATGCTAAGCTGCTCGTTTTGGACGAAGCCACCGCGGGCCTCGATCCCATGGCGCGCGAGGAACTGCTTGACGAGTTGCTTGCCTTTGTCGCCGACGGCCAGCATAGCGTGCTGCTCTCAAGCCACATTACATCCGACCTCGATCGCACTGCCGACCGCGTCATCTGCATCGATAACGGCTCGATTGTGTTTGACCTGCCGCGCGAGGACATTACCGACCGAGCCGGCATCGCCCACTGCACCCAAGCACAGGCGTCCGAGCTCATGGCTTGCGTCGAAGGCGCCCGTGCCGCCCACCACGCCTATAGCGTGGACGTGCTCGTGCCCAACCGTCGCGAGGCGCTCGAGGCCTTCCCCGAGATTCCCTGCGACCGGGCAACAATTGATGACTATCTTCGCCTCATGCTGAAAGGGGCTTCGAAATGAAACGCGCCTTTATGTCTGAGCTCGCCATCGTCCGCACGCTTGTCCCGAGCATCGCGGGCGTCGGCCTGTTCATCTTCGTCGTACTGACCCTCGCCAACGCATCGGATGGCGATTCCGGTATGAGCGCCGGCGCCTGTGCGGTCAGTGCCATGTCGCCCATCGTGGTCATGAACTCGCTGG
>CAJJZM010000077.1:0-9596 GCA_905197595.1 uncultured Collinsella sp. | reverse complement strand
ACGGCTCTCGCCGGCGTCAGCCAGGTTCTGGTCGAGCGAGACAAGGTTATCGAAGGCCTGCGTGATCTCGGCCTTGGTAAACGAAGAATACTGGGCGCGGGCGACCGGCAAGTCGGGCGCAACCTCGCGCACCTTGTTGAGGGCGTCCGAACCGATCAGCTCGCCCTCGCGATCGAAGTCCGTGGCGATGATGACGCTGTCGGACTTTTTAGCGAGGTTCTTAAGCGAGCGGATGAGCTCCTTCTCGGCCGGCAGCTTAATGACGGGTGCCCAGGTGAGGTAAGGCAGGCTCTCGAGCTTCCAGCCCTTGATGGAGATGCCGTCGGCAAGGAACGGCTTGCGCTTGGTGTCGTAGGGCGGACGAGCCAGGCCATCGGGCATGTCGGCCGGCAACATCTCGCCGTCCTCGGTGACCGAATACCAGCCCAGCTTTTTATCGAACAGCACGCTGTCGCAAAAATCGGGCGCAAGGATGTGACCGGCAAGGCCGATCGTCACGCACTCCTCGCCCTTCCACTCAAAACGGTAGATGGCGGTGTTGTACACCTTGTCCTTTTTGGGTTTGCCCGTGGACAGACGCTCGGCGATCTGACGCGCGGCGTCGTTTTTCTCGGCGATGATGAGCTTCAAAAGAGGCTCCTATCTCGTGTCTCTGCGGCTACGCCCGCCCGTATGGCGGCCGACTTACGCCCTTGCTTGCTCAATCTGCCCGATGAGCCAATCGCACCAGGCATCCATGCCCTCGCCCTTGCGCGCGCTCACGGCAAACCGCGGCGCCTGCGGATTGAGGTCATCGAGTGTCTTAGTATACCTATCCATGTCAAAATCGAAAGCCGGGGCCACGTCGACCTTGTTGAGCAGCTGCGCGCCGGCGTGCTGGAAGATGCCCGGGTACTTGATGGGCTTGTCGTCGCCCTCGGGCACCGAGAGAATCATGATGGACAGGTTCTCGCCCAGGTCAAAGTCGACCGGGCAGACCAGGTTGCCCACGTTTTCGATAAAGATGACGTCGATGTTCTCCAGACCGACGGCCTGGTCGAACGCGTCAACGGCCTCCATGATCATGTTGCCCTCGAGGTGGCACAGGCCGCCCGTGTTGATCTGAATGGCGGGCATGCCGGCTTCCTTCATGGTGATGGCGTCGACGTCCGAGGCGATATCGCCCTCGATGACAGCACAGCGCAGGCCGGCTTTGTCACGCAGGCGCTCGTTGGTGCCCAGAATCGTGGTGGTCTTGCCCGAGCCGGGGCTCGACAGCACATTGATCACGTAGGTGTTTGTCTCATTAAATCGCTGACGCAGCTGATCTGCCAGGCGCTCGTTGCGCGACAGAATCGGCGATGCAATATCAATCGTTTTCTCGGCCATACTTAGCGCTCCTTACTTTGGCCCCTTTATACCCCATCACCAGATGGCTAGCGGGCTAATCGTCGGGGGTTTCGATTTCGATACTTGCGATATCGAGCTCGCGGCCGTGCAGTAGGCGCACGTTGGCACCACCACACTGAGGACAGCGACAGTGGAAGCGATCGTGGTCGAAAACCTCGCCGCAGTCTAGACACTCGCTTTGTGGATGGACCTCCTCCACGGCAAGCTCGCAGCCGCGCGTGAGCGGGTCCTCGTCGCGAAACGTCTCCCACGCAAAGTCGAGCGCCTCGCGCACAACTTCGGTCATATCCCCGATACGCAGCGTTACCAAAACGGCGCGCGAGGCCCCCGCCCCACGCGCCGCGCGAATCACTGTATCGAGTATGCCGTTGACAATGCCAACCTCGTGCATACCGATTTACTCCTCGTCGTCCTCGTCGTCCGAGAACAGGTCCAGACGGCTCACGAACAGGCCCTCCTTGCCCTCGCGCGCGGTAATGACCACGCGAGCGATGGCGAGCGAAATCTCGTAGAGCGAGAGCAGGGCGCCATACATGAGACCCAGCGTAACGGGCGAGCCGTCGGGCGTAATCACAGCCGAACCCACGAGCAGGCCTACGTACACGTAGCGCCAGGCGCTGCGGAAGGCCGCATAGGACACGATGTGGAAAACGGACAGGTAGAAGATGATGAGCGGCAGCTCAAACGCCACACCAAAGCCGATCATAAAGAGCAGCTCCATGTTGACGTAGTTCTCCAGATCGGGCAACGCCGTAGCGACAGCCGAGGTCTCGCCGATGAGCCACTCAAAGCCCGCCGGGATGATGATGAAGTAGCAGAAGATGGCACCCAGGAAGAACAGCACCGTCGAGGCGAGCACCGTGGGCACAACCCACTTGCGCTCGTTGGGGCGCAGTGCCGGCAGGAAAAATGCCAGAATCTGCCAGATGATCATGGGCGTGCACATGACCACGGCCATCTTGATGGCAAGCGAGAAGCGCAGGCCAAAGCCGCCGAGCGTGGTGGTGATGTAAAACTTACCGTCCGGCACAAAGGAGCGGATGGGGTCCTCAAGAATATCGAGCACCACGGGCGTGGCAAAGTACAGCACGATGGCGGCGGCAAACACCGAAACGACCACGATGGTCAGGCGGCGACGGAGCTCTCCCAGGTGATCGAAGAGCGGCATGCGCGCAGGTCCGATCGGCATTACTCATCGCCTCCCTTCGGGGCGTCGGCGGCAGCAGCCTCGGCATCGTCCTCGACCTCGAGCTCGCGAGCGAGCTGGTCGACGACGGCCTTGCGCTTGCGGGGACGACGGGCGTAGAGGTCAGCCGTCGTGGGCTCTGCCGGCTCGGGCTCGGGCTCTGCAGCAGGCTCGGGCTCGACGGCAGCAGCAGGCTCTGTACCCTCGGCCTCATCAACAGCGCCTTCGCCCTCAGCAGCACCCTCGCTTGCGGCCTTCTCGGCAGCAAGACGGGCGCGACGCTCGGCAAAGGTCTCCTTCTTGGCGGGCGCTGCCGTCTCGGCGGCATCCTCGTCCACATCGGAATCGTCGTCGGTCGCAGCAGTCTTCTTGGGCTTGACCGGGGCCGACGCGGCCTCGCTCACCGGATCGATAATCTCGGACTGAACAACGGCCGTCATCTTTTCCTGCGTCTCGCGGAACTGACGGATGGCACGGCCGATCGTGCGGCCCATCTGCGGGAGCTTATCCGGGCCAAACAGCAAAAAGCCGAAGACCACGATGATCGCGAGCTCACCCTCTCCAATACCAAACACACATACCTCCAAGGCTCGATGTGAGTCGAGCCCGCACCGCGCCATTCGGCCGGAACTCGTCTATTCATTCGGTCAAGTATAGCGCCCGGACGCCAAAACGTCCGAGCGCATCACAAACATATGCCAAACGGCACGCCCTTTTGGGGGCAAAGATTATGCAGCGGTGATCGAAATCTCCTGGTCGACGCCCAACAGCTGAACCACGCGCATCACCGGGGGCTGCACGTTGACGCAGCTAAAACGCTTACCATGATCAGCTGCGTGGTGTGCGGCGCCCACAAGCACGCCAATGCCCGTCGAATCGATGTAGCTCACCTGGGCAAAATCGAGCTCAACGGCCTCAGTGGGCTGCTCGAGCGCCAGGTCGATGGCATTGCGCAGGCTATCGGCGTTAGAGATATCGATCTCACCGGTCACCTTAATGGTGTAGAGCTCTGGCGTGGGGTTGGTGGAAATACCCAAATCCATGTATACGCTCCTTTACGTATCGAAAGTGCGGATAGTACTAGGCGCGGACTTGCGGGGCCCTACGCGTTAGGCGCGCTCGGCACGCGCAAGCTCGGCAGCGACGAGCTTGACAGCCAGCACCAGCACATCGAGCGCAGCCTCCAGGTCCTCGACCGTGGGATAGCTCGGCGCGATGCGGATGTTGGTGTCGCGCGGATCCTTGCCATAAGGCCAGGTGGCACCAGCCGGCGTGAGCTTGACGCCCAGGTCGGCACAAAGCGCGGCGACCTTCTGGGCCGAGCCCTCGGGGCCATCGAAACTCACAAAGTAGCCGCCGCGGGGGTGCGTCCAAGTGGCGCAGCCCGTGTCGCCCAAGCCCTCGGTGAGCTTGCGCTCGACGGCCTCAAAGCGCGGGCGCAGGAACTCGGCATGCTTTTTCATGTGCTCCTTGACCGCCTCGATGGTGGGAAGGAAGCGCACGTGACGCAGCTGGTTGAGCTTGTCGGCGCTGATGAGGCCGGCCTTCAGGCGCTTGGAGAACTCGGCGATAACCGCGGGGCTCGCACCAATAAAGCCGATGCCGGCGCCCGGGAAGGTGATCTTGGACGTCGAGGCAAAGGCCACCACACGGTCCTCGGTGCCCGCCGTGCGAGCGAGGTCAAAGATGTTTGCGAGCTCGTCGGTCTCGTCGTACAGGTCGTGCACGCAGTAAGCGTTGTCCCAGAAGATGCGGAAATCGGGCGCAGCCGTGGGCATCTCGACCAGGCGGCGCACGGTGTCCTCGCTAAAGGTGATGCCCGTGGGGTTGGAATACTTGGGCACGCACCAGATGCCCTTGATGGAGTCGTCGGCGGCAACCAGGCGCTCGACCTCGTCCATGTCGGGGCCGTTGTCGGTCATCGCGACGGGGACGTTCTCGATACCCAGATCGGCGGTGATGCCAAAGTGACGATCGTAGCCGGGAACGGGGCACAGGAACTTGACCTTCTTGCCGTCGTGCGCGGCCTCGTAAGCGTCCCAGGGCTCGCTGCCGCACGAGCCGCAGCGCCAGAACATGCCGGCGATATCGTGCTCGATCAGCAGGCTCGACGAACCCAGCACGAGCGTCTGCTCGGCGGGGCAGCCCAGGAACTCCCCTGCCAACTTGCGTGCCGAGGGAATGCCCTCGAAGCAGCCGTAGTTGGAGCAGTCGACGTTGCCGTCGTGCAGATCGGCGTCGGCGTTGAGGATATCGAGCATGGGTCGAGAGATGTCCACCTGGGAGGGCGACGGCTTGCCGCGGGCCATGTCGAGCGCCAGGCCCTTGGCCTTGACCTCGGCGACCTCGGCTTTGAGCGCCTCAATGGCGGCATCGAGTTCGGTGGTTTCCATCTTCTGGTAGATCGTCTGCATGGGTGCGACCTTTCGCGAAGCGGTACGTTGCAGTTCGTCTAAGTATAGACCGCCACCGTCGCAACGGTATGAAGCCGTGATAGATTAAGTTCATCGCAATGAATTACGAATCGCCGCGCATGGCGGCGTGGGGCGCCCAAGGAGGCACTATGGAGTACGGATCGTTTAGGGCCGAGGAATTCGGCGACCTGCAGCGCCTGGTCGACGGGCTGTTTTACGACCGCCATGCCATCGACCGCCTGGACCTGATCGTACAGGCCGAAATCTTGGACCTGGCGCCCGATCTCATGGAAATCGTCAACCTGCTACCGCCCGGCTACTACGACCGCCAATCGCTTTGCGACCAGCTCAACTCCGCCTTGGCCGCCCACGGCTGGGGCGCCGTCTACGGAACGGTGGAATAAGCCTCGAGGCCGGCGATTTGGCCCGCTTCCCGACCTTGGCGAGGCTTGTTTTAGGGCTTGTGGCCAAAAAAGGGCAAATATGAGTACTGTTACCTTTTTAGTAGCAGCGATTCTTGGTCGAAATCGGCAAAACTCGACTTGAAACTTCCTAATCACCGTCAGCTAGCACCAAATTGGAAGTCGATGGTCACTCATTAACGTACAGTTCTTATAACTTTGTTCATTATTTTCCGCACCTAAAATGATACGCCGTTTGTGACAGTACTCACAAACGGCGTTTTTTGACCACTGGCGTGTCTGGCAGGCGGCAAGCACCGCCCGAATCCGCATTTTGAACGCGCCCGAATCGGTTCTGGAGCCGGTTTTCGCGCTCTTACTCGTCTTTGGGCGCGGGGTGCTTGCAGACCACGCTCATGTAGATCATGCCAAGCACGGCTGCGGTGACCGAACCGGCAAGAATGGCGGCCTTTGCGGCCAGGACCTCAAACTGGGCCGTCGGGAAGGCGAGGCCGCTGATGAGAATCGACATGGTAAAGCCGATACCGCCCAGAATGCCCACGCCGGCAATCATGTGCCAGTTGACATTGTGCGGCAGCTCGCAGGCCTTAAGCTTAACCAGGGCAAACGTCATACCAAAGATGCCGATCGGCTTGCCCAGCAGCATGCCAAAGTACACGCCGAGCGTCACCGGGTCGGTGAGCAGCGTGCTCATGTCCACGCCCACTAAGCGAACCTGAGCGTTTACGAACGCAAAGATCGGCAGGATCACAAAGTTGACCGGTGTGGAGATCAGGCGCTCCATGCGGATGAGCGGCGGGGTGACGCGGTGCATGACGCGCTCGACCTTGGTGGTCGAAACGGTAAAGTCGTGCTGGCCCAGGATGTGTGCCTCGTCGTCGTAGCGGTCATCGAGCAGCGGCAGGCACTCCCCCAACCAATCGGTAAGGCTGTCGAGCTTAACACCGCACTTGGCCGGGATGGTAAAGGCCAAGATGACGCCAGCAAGCGTGGCATGTATGCCGCTCTTGAACATGCAGAACCACAACAGCAGGCCCAGTACCGAATACGGGGCAAGGCGGTAATGCTGCGTCTTGTTAAGCCACACGAGCGCGCAGGTCACAAGCGCGGCGGCGCCCAACCAAAACGGATTGGGGCTCTGACCGTAGAAGATGGCGATGGCGGCGATGGAAATCAGATCGTCGGCGATGGCGAGCGTCGAGAAGAACACGCGCACGCCGTTGGGCACGCGGTTGCCCAAAAGCGACAGCACGCCCAACGCAAAGGCAATATCGGTTGCCATGGGGATGGCCCAACCGTTGCGGGCGCCGGCGTGGTTAAAGATCAGGTAGATGCAGGCAGGAACGACGACGCCGCCCACGGCCGCCAGCATGGGAAGCATGGCCTGACGCGGATTCTTGAGCTCGCCGACCGTCATCTCGTACTTAAGCTCAATGCCCACCAACAAAAAGAAAATCGCCATGAGGAAGTCGTTGACGAAAAGCTCAACGGTGAGACCGGCCGTAAGGTTGCCCAGACCCACATACAGCGGGGTCTCCAAAAAGTGATGGATGGCCTCGTAGGCATCGGTATTGGCGCAAATGACGGCGGCGATGGCGGCGATGACCATAACCGCGGCGGAAATCGTGCCGTTCTCGGCGATGCGCTCCCAAATGTCATGACGTTCAAAGCGCTTGCGTTCACGAACGTTGAACAGCTGCTCGGGTGCTGCCATGGGCGGCTCCTTTCACGGGAAAGCTCCCGTCTTAAAAAAGCACGGCCCGCCCAAGTGGCGGCGCCGCGCTCTAACGTATTACGCTTGCATCTAGCCTACCCTGCACGACAAGCACGCAGGCGCGGCCGAAAAGCGGAACCACAGGTTGAACATTATTTGCTCAACGGCACGGGCACACCTGTCCAAGAGACGACGCGGCGCCGTGCACAAAAAACGACCGGAGCGCGGGGCGTCCGCGATCCGGTCGTGGCGTTCGGTCAACTAAACCTAGCAGGCGGCCATGATGGGGGCAGCGACCTGCTTCTTACGGGAGAGGACGCCCGGCATCCAGACGCCGTCGTGCTCGTCGGCAATGCCCAAGCCCTTCTGAGCAGCCTCGGTCTCGCCCTCGAGCAGGACCTGCGAGCCCTCCTCCATGATGTCAGTGATGCACAGGACGATGCCGTCAGCACCCTTCTCGGCGGCGTAGGCGCGCATGGCCTCGCGGATCTCGTCAATCATACCGAGCGCACGGCTCTTGTCGACGGTCTCGTACTGGCCGATGAGCAGCTTCTTGCCGGCAGGCTCGAACATCTTGATGTCGTTGCCGACCATCTCGGCTGCGGTGAAGGAGCCGGACGGACGGGTGAGGAAGACCTCCATGCCAAACTTGACCGGGTCGACGCCCACCTGCTCACCGAGCTTGGCGGCGACGGCGCGGTCGACATCGGTGGTGGTGGGGCTCTTGAGCATGAGCGTGTCGGTCATCATGGCCGAGAGCAGCAGCTTGGCCTGAACGTCGGAAAGCTCAACGCCGAGCACGCCGGCGAGCTTGGTGACGATGGTGCAGCTGGAACCCCAGGGCAGGCAGATGTAGTGCAGCGGGCCGGCGGTCTCAAAGTCGCCGATGCGGTGATGATCGACAACACCAAAGACCGTGGCGTCCTTAAGGCCGGCGACGGACTGGGCGGACTCGTTGTGGTCGGTGAGAACGACGAGCTGACCGGCCTCAACGGACTCGATCACGCGGGGCTCGGCAATGCCGGCGTCGGCAAGCAGCTTGGCGGACTCGGCCGGAAGCTGGCCCAGAGCGCAAGCCTCGTAGGTGTTGCCGGCATACTCAACCTGATTGAGCAGCTGGGACAGGACGACGGCGCTCATGATGGCGTCGTTATCGGGGTTCTGATGACCAAAGACAAGAACGTTTGCCATGGATATCCTCCACTTGATATGTGTACTTGGACGTAGCTATGGTAGCACGCCGATGCCGAGCCTTCGCAGACGGAAGGGCCACGGCATATTTTGTGGCAGGTATGGGGGCCAAGGCTGTCCCTTTTGCACCATGTTGGTGCAAAGTAACCCGACCCCCTTGCACCAGCTATTTACCGGCGGCGCGCAGGGCTACGTATGCGGCACCGATGATGCCGGCGTCGTTTCCGAGCGAAGCGACCTTAATGGGCGTCTCGCGCGAGGCGGAAAGAGCGTACTGCTTAAAGTGCTCGCGAACCTTGTCGAGGTAGACATCGGCCGAGGCGGAGGCGCCGCCGCCGATGAGGAACATCTCGGGATCAACCACGTTGGCAATAAGCGCCAGGGCGCGGCCGAGATAGTCGGCCATGGTATCGGCCGCGGCCAGCGCGAGCTTGTCGCCCTCGCGGCAGGCCTGGAACACGTCCTTGGAATCGGAGGGGCCGGTCAGCTCGATGGGCTCGACGCCCGCCTTCTCGCACTCGACAAGGTAGTTGCTCACCACGCCGGTGGCGCTGGAATACTGCTCCAGGTGGCCATGGCCGCCACAGCCGCAGGTGCGCTCCTCAGCCGGGTTCAGGCACATGTGGCCAATCTCGCCGCCGGCGCCCACAACGCCCGATACCACGTCGCCGTTAACGATAACGCCGCCGCCCACACCGGTGCCAATGGTGACCATCACCACGTTCTGTACGCCCTTGGCAGAGCCGAGCCAGGCCTCGCCCATGGCAGCGGCGTTGGCATCGTTCTCGTATTTAACAACTGCGTCGGGGCAGTGCTCCTGAATGGCGACTCTTAGCTCGGGCAGGTTAATGGCAATGTTGGCCTTGACCTTGGCATCGCCCGATGCCGGGATAGGGCACGGAACGGCCAGGCCAATACCCGCCACAAAGGCGCGCGGAATCTGGGCCTTGGCGACCACCTGGTCGATAGCCTCGGTCACCGCGGCAAAGCCCGCAGCGTCAACGATGGGCGGCGTGGGCACGCTGGCCTTGGCCAGCAGGTTGCCGTCCTCGTCGAACAGGCCCTCCTTAACCGAAGTGCCGCCGACGTCGATGCCGATGTAATACTGCTTAGGTTCCATGGGAGCCCGCCTTTCTCGTTTAAACATTGCCTGTATGGTACCGCTCCCAAGGCAAAAACCTGCCAAAAAGGGACAGGTTTGTTTTGGCAGGTTTTATCTGTGAAAACGCAAACGACCGCTCAAAAGGTCGCGCAGGGCCTTCGCCAAATATAAGGGCGCC
>CAJJZM010000076.1:0-9705 GCA_905197595.1 uncultured Collinsella sp. | reverse complement strand
CGGCGTAGGCCGCGGGCCCGCACAGGGCCAGGGCGGCCGCGACCGCCAGCGCGGCGGCGGCACCGGAAATACGTTTCATGGAGCGTCTCATGGAAAATCCCCCTAATCTAGCAACGGTTTAGAGTCTACTAGATTGGGGGGACGGGAGCCAAGACATCATAGGCCGAATGGCCGATGGTTAAAAGCGTCAACCGTAACGATGGTGATGGCTTAACAAGACAACAGACGCGACCACTCCGTCCTACATGACAAGCAAATAAACCACATCAGAAAATGCCTAGTGACAGTACTTCATCAACGAATATAGATTTATCCCCGACTCAGATTCATAGCAGATTGAGCGCATGCAGGGGCAACCCATGCAATGTTGTTGTGACGCCAAACCAACCGATTTGCGACCACCGTCGTCCAACTCGGGCCTATCTACATAGTTGCCAGAAATCAATCGGCATACGCTACCGGCCTATCATCTACACTTCTCGCTTTCCCAGGGCGTTCGCCGCCATACGCTTGCAGGCACCCAGGCGCCCAAACCTCAGAACGTCGTAATCGAACATGAGCTTTTTGCACGCACGGGCATTGGGGGCCTTGCTGGCAAGCGCCGCACGCACCATGGCGGCAACAGAAGGTGCGCATTGTGCGAGCGCAGCATCGCTGCCCATAGGAGAACCGGCAAGGGCCGCAGCAACGGCAGCGAACACCTTGCCGCAGTCCGAACCCAGCAACCTGAGCGCGTCATACAGCACCAGATCGCACAGGAAATAAGCCAGGTCATCGACATGCTGGGCATCGAGGCCGTCGCGCTGCCAGTCAGCCAGCACCGCGGAGTAAATCTTCACGTGCTCCAGCAGACGTGTCTCGTCGTCATAGCGCATAGTGTCCATAAGCGAGCCCTTGCGCGCGACACGGTAGTCATACAGCTTGTTCGAGATAAGCGCGGTCTTACGCGAACGACCGTACACGGCAAAATCGAAGACCTGGTCCTCGCCATACTTGACGGTTTCGTCGAACAGGATCCCGTTGCCCAGCAAAAACTCGCGCTTGCAGGCAGTACGCCATGCAAAGGGGCGAGACGCTTCCCTAAATAGCAGGTCGGAGCTATAGCCCTCAAACGATACATCGCGCGGGCTCAGCACATAGTTGAGCCACGGATACCCCGACTCCAACGGATACGGATTTGCGCCAAAGGTCAAAACATCGCAGTCCTCACGCTCAAACGTATCGACGATCACGCGACATGCGTCTGGGGTAAATCGATCGTCAGAGTCAAGGAACGCGACGATAGGGGCATTTGCCGCGGCGATGCCCGCGTTACGCGCACTCGATAAACCCCCGTTGGGCTTATCGACGAGCTTAAAGCGCGCATCGCGCTCGCAGTAAGAAACGGCGATATCTCGCGACCCATCCGGCGAACCATCGTTGACCAACACGCCCTCCCAATCGGGCATGTCCTGAGCAACCAGAGAGTCCAAGCACCAAGCCAAGCACTGCTCAACCTTATAAATAGGTACAACAACAGAGATTTTAGGGGTTCCCATACTTCAATACTCCTACTGTGTTGCCGACACGTCATCGGGATGCGGGTTATCGCCGTAGGTACGCTGATACGTCAGCACGCGCCAGACCAGCGGCAGACCGCCGATCTTAAAGTAGTGTTTAAACGTATTGAGCTTGCCTGGCTTTTTAAAGTCAAAGCGTGAATAGATATAGGCGCGGGGCGACTTGACCATCAGGCGCAAGTCGGTCTCGCCGCGCGGATCAAACAGCGACAGATCAAAGCGGCCGGCAACCCAGTCGGCCTTAAGCTCGGGCGATGCCTTCTCCCAAAATTGCTCGCGCAGCTCCTCGACCAGGCGTTCGTCGTTCCAACGGTATGTATCGACCTTCATGCGCATTAAAATGCCCTGTAGCTGAGCCTTGAGTTCGGGTCGCTCATCCAAAAAGCGCTGCATCTCAGCATATTCGTCGCACACACAAAACACCTTGTTGGGCGAATTAACGGAGCTCTTCTCGTTGTCCTGTCGATAGCACAAGATGGGATCCGAGATAAATGCGGCGCGCTCGGCGCACGCCCAGACCTTAAAGTTAAAGCCCGCGTCCTGATACGAGGCGCCCGGCGTGGGGAGGAACCGAATCTGATTGTCGTTAAGAAACGTGCGACGATAGATGGCTGACCAGATGGAAGGCTTGCGGTAGAAAATGCCAGGATGGTCGACAGGACGATACGCCGCGCCCGTCATGTACTCATCGATGATTCCAAAGGGTTCGCGGCGCTCGCTAGGCGTAGACCAATACAGGTAAAAATCGCCCTTTACGACATCGGCATGCTCGGCATCGGCCTTGGCGACCAGCTTTTGGAGCGAATCCTCAAACATAAAGTCATCGGACTCCAGAATGCCCACGTACTCGCCGCGAGCCATATCCAGGCCGCGGTTCATCGAATCGCCGTAGCCACTATTGGCCTTGTCGATCATCTTCACACGAGAATCGCGCTCCATGTACTCGCGGATAATATCCGGCGAGCTATCGGTCGAGCCGTCGTTGATGCAAATGATCTCGATGTCCTCGAGCGTCTGCGCCACGGCGGAATCGAGGCACTCGCGCAGGTAGCGCTCAACATTGCAAATGGGAACGAGCAGCGAAACTTTAGGGGTATCAGAGTTCTGCAAGAGAACCTCCTGTTGAATAGCGTGTAACAGGGTTATTTTAGCAGCCGAGTTGCGGCGGGCGGCAGCGCTTGGAATTAGATAAAGCGCTCCAGGCAGGCTTTGAGACCACGAGTCGAAAGATAGAACAGCGTGGCATCTGCCATCGAAACACCCGAGGTCGCCGCAACGAGCTTGTGGGCAACACGGCGAACGGCGCCCTTAGCGGGCATATCCGCCCACTTCGTTCCCAAAAACGTCGCGAGGTCCATGTTGACGCGAGCCGCCACGCGATGGAAGTCATCGGCATCCAAGCGCGCCAGGTCGAACACAATTAGGTCCAAAAACCAAGTTACCAGCTCGCCGGGACACAGGTCCAAAAGACCGTAGGCCGCCCAGTCCTCCAAGACCTCCTCGAGCATCCTCATGTGGGCGTCAAGCTTTTTGGCGCGCGCCTCGGCACTGTTGAACTCGTGCGTCGCCGATTCGCTCTCCATCACGTAGTGGTAGAACTTGTCCGGCATGACGACGGTCCTGCGGGCAAGCGCATAAGCCGCAAATTGGAAGACGACGTCCTCGCCCAAAGCCAAACCGGGGGCGAAGCGAATGCCTTCGCGATTGAGCAGCTCGCGCGAAAAAGCCGCACGGCAGGCATAGGGCTGCGCATTCGCATGGAACAGCAGTTGGGGATCGCGGGCGCCGAAGGTACCAGCTTTGGGGCTCATGAGTTGCTGGACGCGTTTGGGGGCAGCATCGGCAGGTTCACAGACGCCGCCAAAAACGGCGGCCTCGGCATCCGCAGACTCCATGGCATGCAACACGCGCTCGACCGTCTGGGCATCGATGTAATCGTCGGCGTCCACAAAAAAGACGGTCTCGCCCTCGGCGACATCGATACCGGCATTTCGAGCACACGAAACGCCCGCGTTTTCCTGGTCAATCACCAGTACGCGATCGTCGGCCTGCGCGATCTGGCGCAACACGTTCAACGAATCATCAGTCGAACCGTCGTTGACGCAGACAACCTGAATCGAACACTCAGACTGGACCAACAGCGAATCAAGGCATCGCTGAATGGAGCGCGACGAATTGTAGACGGGAACGACAATGGTCGCTTTGGGGGTCAAAGTCTCTCCCATGTCGACCTACCCCCTCAGCGATTCGATGAGGAAGGCAGCAACCACACCTGGGCCTCCAACCGAGGCGTAATACTTAGCACGCCCCAAGGCACCATCCGTCGCAAAACTCGGATGCTCGTCAACCCAGCCCTCAGGATCTTTGAGGATGGCAGCGAGATTTGCGCGCTTCCACGGCTTGAGATCGTCAAGCGAAAACTCCCCCGTATCCAAGGCCGCTTGGAACTCCTTGGCCATCTGAACCAGGAACTCCTTATAGAACTTAGGCGCTAGACGCACGTAGTTCCACATGTACGAATCGTACTTAATGAGCTGATTGAACTTGAGCATGCGCGCGACGTCATCACTTGCGTGGTCACGGGCATAATCCTCTCGAATCCAACGCTCAATCTCGGCATACTCGGTATTGACGCAAAAGACCTTAGCCGAAGAATTGACCGAGGAATTCTCGTTGTCCTGGCGATAAGACAACACGGCATCATGAAGGTAAACAGCCTTATCGGCGCACGCGATCACCTTAAAGGCGAATGACGTGTCCTGAAAGGATGCCCCCGGAGTCGGCAGGAACGTAATGCCGTTGCGCTCAAGAAAATCGCGACGGTACACGGCCGACCAAATCGACGGCTTTTGCTTAAAGAACTGCGTCGTATCGCTCGGGTGCACCGGCTTGCCACAGTCCTTGGCTTTAAACATCTCGTGCAGCGAACGGCGCTCCTCGGGCTTAGACCAGTAGAAATCAAAGTTCGCCTTCGCGAAGTCGGCATTATTGCTATCGGCGGCCGAGACAAGCTTTTCGAGTGCGTCGGACGCCATAAAGTCATCGGACTCCAAGATGCCCACGTACTTGCCGCGCGCCATCTCCAGACCGTGGTTCATCGAGTCGCCGTAGCCGCTGTTGGCCTTGTCGATCATCTTGACGCGCCTATCGTGCTCCATATACTCGCGAATAATCGCCGGCGAGTTGTCGGTCGACCCGTCGTTAATGCAGATGATCTCAATATCCTTGAGCGTCTGCGCCAGGGCGGAATCGAGGCACTCGCGCAGGTAGCGCTGAACATTGTAAATGGGAATAAGCAGCGACAGAACAGGGCTGCCAGAGGCGTTAGTAGACAAATGTGCTCCTTAGGAAATACCTGTCGTTTCATGGTATCAAAGGGTCAGCGCGCCAGCGGGCGTTTATATAATCTATGGAGCCTCTTGCGGGCAAAGTAGCCGCACGTCATGCGGCGGGCCCGTGGCAGGTTCCTGCGTTTTATTCAAAGCTTGCCGTCAAGGTGCGCCGAGCCTTTACAATAGGACAGTCCCAAGGACGTATTCGATAGCTTCCGCGCAGCGCTCGCGCGCCGCGCGTGAAAGGATATATTGCCCCATGCCTTCAACCCTTCCCGCCCCCATCGATAAGCTCGCCATCGTTGTCGTCACGTACAAGCGCCAGGAACTCCTGGCCAACTTGTTCGACTCCATGACCGAGCTCACGGCAACGCCCTGGCGCATCGTGATTGTCGATAACGAGAATTCGCGCGAGACCGAGGCCATGTGCACCGCATTTAACGAGCGCCTCGCCAACCTGTGGGGTATCGACACCGAGCAGCCCGACGCGCAGGGCGGCACCGACCGCGTCATCTACGCCCCGCAGCTCGAAAACGGCGGCGGTGCGGGCGGCTTCTCCGCCGGCACTAAATGCGCATACGACCTGGGCGCCCAGTGGTTCTGGGTCATGGACGACGACGTGCTCGTCATCCCCGAAGGCATCGAGCGTCTTGCCAAGTGGACCGACCGCTACGACGTTATCCAGGGATCGCGCCTGGACTTTGACGGCGGCGCTTTCTTTTGGCAGTACCAGCTCATCCTTTCGCTCGGCATCCCTAACCCCATCGCCAAGTGGGATCTGGGTCCCGAGGGCTACCGCACCATGAACCAACTGTGCTTTGAGGGCGGCATGTTCTCGCGCCGCGTGGTCGACAAGATTGGCCTGCCCGACGCGCGCTTCTTTATCTACGGCGACGATGCCTGCTACGGCTACGTGGCCAGCCAGCACTTCCCCGCCGCCGTGGTTGCCGACGTGGTGCTCAAGCGCGCCCGCGCCGTCTCCAACTGGGATATCGCCGGCAAGCGCCAGCTCAACTCCACGAGCGACACCAACCGCTACTACATCATGCGCAACCGCGGTTATCTGGCACGCTACATGCAGATCTACGGCGACTACCACCCCGTGCTGTTCCGTCTGGGCAATGCCGCGACCTTCTGCAAGGAGTTCATTCGTCTGGCAGCAGTCGACAAATGCTTTAAGACCGGCATTCCGGCGCTGCGCCGTGGCATGAAGGACGCCCGCAAGATCGTTAAGGATCCCAACTGGAAACCCATGCCGCCCATGAAGGACGCAGAACAGTAAAGGGCTTTCGCCCGCCGCTACAGTCGTTGGCACACCACGGACAAACGCTGACCGTCAAAACCAAAGCCCCAGCGCATGCGCCCGACGGCGGGGCGTGGCACGCGGATATCATCAATGCCGTCGCGCTCTATGTCGAGCAGCGCCTGAACCGCTAACAGTTCCAGGCCCAGGGCATCGACGCCAGGGTCGTACAACATGTTGATCGTAATGAGCGGTCGCTCATCGAGCATGCCGAGCGTGTCGGCCACGTCAAACACCCGACCGGTGGGAATCACCTGGATATCCCAGCGATCCGAGACGCCACTTCGCTTGGAGCTGGGATTGCAATAGCCGGGCAGTCCAAAGCAGAGCCCCTGAAGCGCCAGATGATAGGCTGTCGGCATATCTGATTGGCCCACATCGATGCCCAGATCGCCGATAGCACAGCTCAAAGCTTGCTTTACAGTGTCCTCGTCTCCTCGACACAGCCCGTCATGGAACGAGTCGATAACTCCAACGTCCTCAACGGCACACTCAAACCATTCCAGAATTACAAGACGGAGCGCCTGACGCACTTCGTTGTTAGGCAGACGCAGGGAACGAAGGCACGCGCCGTCCTCCGAATGCCCCGTCATGTCCGTCGTAAGAAATCCAGACAGATACAGCGCTGTCCAGATATCTTCGGGCTTGGCGACATCGGCCACCTCGGCATGCACATGCACTGGCGCCTCAATAAACCCATGCGGCTCAACCAAATCGAACAATGCGGACAGGCGCATGAGATTCCAGTCACCGACGCATGCGCTCAGACGGTCAGCGTAACCATACAGATCTGCCCGAACAGGCGCGACGCAACCGCGATGTGCGTAGTCCACCACGCGCTCCGGGCTCGAGCAATAAAAACCACCAAACAGATAGCCCTCGAGCCACTCACGCGCGTCATCCAGACAGCCGTTGCGACCGATGCAATCCAACAGCACTTGGACTTCGTCGTCCGAAAAACCGAACCATCGATCACACCAACTCGACAACGCTGTCGCCGACCGATAGGAAACCCCACGTTGGGACAACGCAAACTCGGCATGACCGGGGCGTTCGCACATCAGACACGTCAATCGCAACGAGTCGCCGGCATCGGCAATGGTGTCGAACAACATTCGGCTGAGCGACTCTAGGGAATCCACGCTACCGTCGTCCTGAGCGTCCAAACGCTTTGGACATACCGCGTCGTAGTCGTCTATCAGAAGAACAACCCGCTCATCGAAAGCTGTCTGAAGCAGTTTAATAAGCACGCCAAGCGCCGCATCGATCTCCTTATCGCTGGCCACCCCACGCGCCGCCCTCTCGATAAGACGAACCTCACGTCTTGACAGATCAGGCGCGGCAAGCAGCGGCAGTAATCGGGCGCACTCGCGCACGACAGCCCCGCGAATTGCTGCCGCAGCACCAGCGCCATGCCTCGAAGCGGCAGCTGTAAAGTCGAGCATGATGACTGGATAACTCGCGTACTCATCACGATAGCGACCGCCGCCCGCCTGCCAAATCTGGGCACCAGCGAACAGGCTTCGATCCGGCAGCCGGCGATCAGGTCGTTCCAAATAGCACTTGAGCATCGATAAATTCATGCTCTTGCCAAAACCCTTGGGCCGACAGCAAAGCGCAACAGGTGCTTCACTGTCCAATATATCGGCAATAAACATAGTCTTATCGACGAGTAAACACCGATTGATTGCATCGGAAAAGTCGTGTGCATCAACCGGTAGAGCTGCGCTATCCGCATGATTGAGCAACCGTGCACCAAACGCATGAGTAAAACCACAATTCACCTGTTCAGACACCGTAAACTCTCCTTCTAACGCAGCACGATGCCCATTGTAGCGAGCGGGTAGAGCGCAACAATATCGACATGCAAACGTTTCGGGCAGCGGTAGCAACAGACCCCCGAGGGGGCATAACAAATCGTTGCACAACAAAAAAAGGGGGGCCGATGCCGCCGCACCGGACCCCGTCCCAAACTCTTATAGAAAACGATCTGGAAGATTACTCCTCCAAGCCGTCCTCCCCAGAAGCCTTCTTCTGCTGATCGAGCTTATGCTTACCACTTACGATAGACGTAGCGCCCAGTGTGGCCAAGCTTGCACTGGCAAGGCTCGCCATCACAATCAGATCGCCCGTCTTGGGCATGTTGCCGCCCGAGGACTTGGTAGTTGTAGTCGTCGTGGTCGTGGTGGTCACCGTTTTGGAGTCATTTTGCTCCTGGTTCTGGTTGTCGGTGTTGCCCTTACCGCTGTCCTTGCCCTGCTGCTTTCCGTCCTCGGTCTTGTCCTTGCTCTTGTCCTTCTCCTCAGATTCAGACTTCTTATCCTCGTCCTTCTTCTGTTCGGACTTGTCGCTCTTCTCCTCAGAGCTAGAACCCTTATCGGATTCGGTCTTCTCGGAAGCCTTGTCCTTGGAGTCGCCCTTTGCGGCTTCGATCTTTTCCGTGGAAACCTGATCAGAGTTGCCCTTGTTCTGGGTCGAGCCGTTATTGACGCCAGCCATCAGCGAAGAGCCCAGCGTAGAACCAAGCTGCTCGGAGAAAGAAGGCTTCTTGTCCGGCGAAGCAACGGGGACGTCCGGCGCCTTATTCGAGTCATCCTTGGAAGCATCGGAACCAGGGGTTGCGTCAGAGCCGGAGCCGTTGTTAGAGCCGGTGCCAACGGACGAATCGCTCGAGCCGGTGGATGAGTTAGAGGTGCCAGCGCCGGTCGAACCAGAAGCGTCGCTGTCCGTATTGCCGGCAGAGCTTGAAGACGAATCGCCCGCAGCAGAGCCGTTTGAATCGGAGCCGTTCGAGGTAGAGCCGTTGTTGGTAGTGCCACCAGCAGAGCCATCACCGTCAGCACCGGTCGAGGGCGCATCCATCCTGTCATCGTTGGCATCGTCGCTCGAGTCGTCATTCGAATCAGGCGTCGGCGAGGGCGCCGGCGTGGGCTCGGGCTGCACGGGCGTCGCAGCGGCAGCGGCCTCGTCCTCGGCGATATAAACCAAGCAGTCCTTCAGCTCGTTGCGGTAGCGGTTCTTCCAGCCCTCATGATACTGGGGCTGGCTCGAATACTTGGTCGCCACGTTATTGACCACACTGTTGGAAAGCGCCGTCACAAACTCGCGATCAGTCATACTGTTAGAAAGGTTTGCCCAACGGAAGAAGTCCCTGCAACCACCGGTGCCGCACATGTTGGTGATGCTCCACACCATGCCCTTAACGCAATCGGCACGGCCCGAAATATCAATGCCCAGGCCGCTCTTGAGCCACGCCTCGGTCACCGCATAGTACGAGTTGTACGCATACGCATCCTGCAGAGCCGAGAACTCAACAGGGTCGGTGTTATAAGCACCTTGGAAGGCATCCTGCGCGATATGGCCCAGCTCGGTGAGCTGGCCGTTCTCGTACATGGCATTGCTCATGTTGGAAATCTCGCTGCCTCGATCAATCGCATCCTTGAGCATGCTGTATTTTTCGGGGTTGTAGTTGTAGGCCTGCTTCATAAACGGAATGAGCGACCATCGGCGG
>CAJJZM010000075.1:0-9705 GCA_905197595.1 uncultured Collinsella sp. | reverse complement strand
AATACACGAGCGCGGTGGTACCCGCCTCGGGCTTAACGAACGACAGGTGCGGCTCGCTCTCGACCCACTTCTCCAGAACAGCAAGGTTCTGACGGACGATGCGACGGCTGCGCTCAAGGATCACGGAAGCGTTACCCAGGATCAGCTC
This sequence comes from uncultured Collinsella sp., assembly GCA_905197595.1. GTDB lineage: Bacteria > Actinomycetota > Coriobacteriia > Coriobacteriales > Coriobacteriaceae > Collinsella. Next base: position 9,557 of record CAJJZM010000075.1, on the reverse strand, counting down.
CGCCACCGACTCGCTGAATATGCCGGCGGAAATCAGGTTGTAGTCGCGATGCGAGAGCAGCGCGCGACGGAGCTCCGGGCTCTTGGTGACCGCCCAGCCCAGACGCAGGCCGGCGAACGACCAGACCTTGGACATGGATGCGGTGACGATGGCCTTGTCGTACAGGTCGATCACGGACTCGGAGTACTCATCCGTCTGAGTAAGCAGACGGTAGACCTCATCGCAGAGCACCCACGCGTCGTGTTTGCGTGCGACCTCGACAATCGCCTTGAGCGTATCGGTGTCGAGCAGGGCGCCCGTGGGGTTGTCCGGATTATTGATGCAGATGAGCTTGGTATCGTCGGTCACCAAGGCATCGAGTGCGTCGACGTCGACGTGGTAACCGTTCTTGCGATCGAGCTGAAGGATATCGACCTTCGCACCGCACATCTCGGGAATCGAATAAAGCTGCTGGTAGGTGGGCTTGACGGAGACTACATGATCGCCCGGTTCGACGAGCGTGGAAATAACCAGGGAGTTGGCACCGGTCGCGCCGTGCGTGGGCACGATATGCCCGGGCTCGACCGTCTTATAGAGACGCGCGACCCCCTCGAGGAAGCCGGGCTGCCCCTCGATGTCTCCGTAGGTGAATCGGCGCGAGCACAGGCTATCGAGCCACGCCTTCTTGTCGGTGTTCGTAAGCTCGAACAGCTGGTCGAGCGTGAGGGAGTAAACGCACGTCTCCGCAACGTTGTGGGTGCACTTGGTCTCCCACTCGTTCATCCACTGCTCGACGGCGAAATCCTTGATCTGCATTGTCGTTTCCTTTCCTTGACTTTCTTACAGTTCCACCACGGTGCCCAGCCCCGCCTCGACGGCGCGGTCGTAGGCAATTTTCGATGCCGAAAGGTCCTGAACGGCGATGCCCGACGTATCGAACACCGTCACCTGCTCGTCATCCGAACGCCCCGTAGCCGTGCCGGCGATGACTTCGCCGAGCTCCGCTTTGATGTCCTCGGGCGTGATGGCGCCCTCGGCAACCGGAATCTCCAGCTCGCCGGACGCGACCGATTGCTCGCGGTCGTCGACGTAAACAGCGGCACGGGCGACAAGCGCCGAGGCGAGCTCCTGCTTGCCGGGCATGTCGGCACCGACGCAGGAGATATGCGCACCGGGGCGCACCCATGCATCGGGGATGATGGGCTTGGTCGCAGGCGTGATCGTCACGATGATGTCGGCCTCTGCCGCGGCGCCTTGGCCGTCGGCCGTCGCCTCGATGGAATAGGTGGATGCCTCGCGAGCATGCTCGCAAGCGCCCAAGATATGGGCGACCTCGTCTCGCATGCGCTCGACGCGAGCCTCGGGCGCGGCATCGGAAACCGGCTCCCACACCTTGACTTCGCCCACTTTGGGGCAGGCGGCGAGCACGCCCGCCACCATATAGGTGCTCATGTGGCCGGCACCCGCAACAAGCAGTTTGGACGCATCCGCCCGAGCCAGCCACTTGGCACCGAGCGCAGCGGCGGCACCGGTGCGAAGCCCAGTGACGGCGGAGGCATTAAGCAGCGCTAACGGCTCTCCCGTCGCGTTGTCGCACAGCAGCGTGGTGCCAAAGATCTCGGGCAGCCCCTTTTTGGGATTCTGAGAGAACCAAGCAGTGAGTTTGAGACCGAAGAGGCCGCTTCCCGCCAACTCGCCCGAGCGGATATCCATATCGGCCACACCGGGTTCGAACTGCTCATATACCATCGGCCACGCAACACCCTTGCCCGTTGCCTTCTGGCGATACGCCTCCTCCACGGCAGCGATTGCATCCTCAATCGTCAGCACCTTGGAAACTTCCTCGGCCGAAAGCACCACCATCTGCCCCATCATCGCTCCTCTCAGCGAAAGCTTTACGTTGCTTCACTGTACGGTTTAGCTACGATGCCGCCAAGGATCTTTTCTTGTTGGAATCTACAACGATTCTCAATCTGATTTTTCGTTCCATCAGCATATATTTGAACTATTTCTCGCATCAACGGCATACGGATGTGCGATTATCCTATTTATAACTGTACTTATTGTAGTGATTTACAAGGTGATGTTGATGCTATACACCATCTCGGACTTCTCGCGGGAATATGAGGGGTCGGTCCGTCTGATCGCCGGCAGCGATGGCGTCTCGCGTGCAGTCTCCGGCGTCGGGATCCTCGATTATGAACTCATGCCCGGCCTCAAGAACAAGTACCAGCGCGTCAACTTCAGCTCAGACGAAATCGTCCTCAGCACTTTTCTCTATGCAAAGGACGACCCGTACCTCATCACTGAAGCCGTGAAATACCTCGTCGCCAAGGGAACGAGCGGTCTCATCATCAAAAACGTCCTGCACATCCCGATTCCCGACCAAGCTATCCGCTACGCCAACGCGCGGCACTACCCGGTCTTTCTCACGACCGACGACTCACTGTTCTTTGACAGCGTCATCTATGAGGTCAAACGGCATATCGAGCAGCTCGCGTCCATCGACTTCGCACAGCGCGAGATCGATGCCCTGAGGACAGACGTATCGCCCGAGTCCATCTGCCGACGCATCCGAGGCCTCAACCCGTCATTTCTGGACGAAGCGGTCGCCCTGTTCGCATCGTTTGCAGAGTCCCTCGACCCGCGCACGTTTTTGCAAATCGAACGTCTCTGTGCAAAATCGACCCTCGCCGGATGCCACAACATGCTGGCACCCTATGACGGAGGTTTGCTATTCGTAGCGACAAGCGACTCGGAGCAGGCGCTCGATGTGGAGCGAATCGTGCAGGCGCTCACAGAGCTCATCGAGGCTAGCGGCATCGATGGCGGAGCGGAAGGGCTCGGCATCAGCGATATTCTGTTTGGAGACGAGGCGGTGGCGCAGGCGATCTCGCAGGCGATTTATGCACAGCGCCTATCTTGTCAACGAGCCGAGAGGCCCGTCCGCTATGCGCAGCTCGGCATCCTGAGAACCGTGATGCCTTTTGCGGAAACCCCGGAGATGCGATCGTTCTCGGAGGCGATTCTCTCGCCGATACGCGAGCACGACAGTGAGCATGGCAGCGAACTGGAATCCACGCTCGCCGCATTCATCGAGAACGACCGACGTATCGAGCAAACCGCCAAGCAGACTAGCCAGCACCCGAACACGATTCGATATCGCCTCGACAAGGTGACAGCTCTCACCGGGCTGAGCTACAAATGCGCCCCGGAGATGGAGCAGCTGTCGCTCGCCTACGCCATCGAACGCGCTCGCTCGCTTCAGTAAGCCCACCCCGCCTTGAGGTTAGGAGCGGCGGGCACGAAGCTTTTCGTAGCCGTCGGCGAAGAAAGCGACCGTGGCGGCGTCGGCCTCGGCGGCGTCCGTCTCGGCGGCGGGAACCACGCCGTGCTCGTCACTCACCAGGAACAGCGCGCCCTTGAGCTGTGCGGGGATGTCCACGCGCGTGACCGGGATGCCCTTGGTCTGGGCCAGCTGCTCAATGAGCGTCGCCGTGCCGCACAGGCACTCGTCCGCCGGCGCCACAAAGGCAAGCTCGCCGTCGTCGACGGCAGCAAGCAGCTCGGGCGCCACGCCGGTTTCGTCGGCCTCGGAGCGGGCCTCGGCGGAGCGGGCGCGCAGCGCCTTGGCCGACGTGTCGGCCAGCGGCTCGTACTCCCCCACCGTCATGGCGGCGTTGCCGTTGATGTCGATCACCAGCATAAGCACGCCGTCGTGCGCGGTGTAATCGCCCTCGGCAAGCGACCACTCAACGTGCTGTTTGGCCCAGCTGAGCATGTTATGGGTAAGCGGTTCGCCCTGCACCAGACGCTCGGACAGCGCACGGATGTGACGGTTGAGCATGGGCACCTTTTTGTTGGACATGCGCCAACGGCAGACAAGCGCGGGCTTGTCGAGCGTGAACTTCTCGACCGCCTCCTGATTGGCGCAAAAGTCCTCGTACGCACGCTGATCCTCGGCATTGCCAAACAGCTCGGCATCATCAATCTGGGGCATGGTCATACCTTTCGTGTTAGTCATTCCGTCCTCTTATACCAAAAAGACGGCCCTCCAAACGGAGCGACCGTCTTTTGCGAGATTATTTTAGAAGCGAGGCCAGTCCAAGGGACGAGATAACATCCCATCCTCCCCAGTCAACCTAACAGGTCGGCGAGGGTTGCCCAGGTGCCGCAGATTGCCGTGAAAGAGGAGCGACGCGTACTTGGGTACGCGAGCGACGAATGAACGGCAAGGTGCGGTGGCTGGGCAAGCCGCAGCGCCGCTTCCCTACTTAGTGGCGGAAGTGGCGGGCGCCTGTAAAGACCATCGCAATACCATGCTCGTTGCAGGCCTGGATGCTCTCGTCGTCGCGCTTGGAGCCGCCGGGCTGAATGATGCAGGTCACGCCGTGCGCGGCAAGCACGTCGACGTTGTCGCGGAACGGGAAGAACGCGTCGCTTGCGCAAGCAAAGCCGCCCTTCTCCACGCCCTCGCGCTCGCAGAAGTCCTCGGCACGCTCGCAGGCCAGCAACGCGGAATCCACGCGGTTGGGCTGGCCGGGGCCCATGCCAATGCCGGCCTTGCCCTTAGAGACCAGGATGGCGTTGGACTTGACGCCCTTGCAGACCTTCCAGGCAAACTCGAGCTCGGCCATCTCGGCGTCGGTGGGCTTGCGGTCGGTGGGGAACGTAAAGGTTGCGGGATCCTCGGTCACGTGGTCGACCTCCTGCACCAGCATGCCGCCGTCGATGGAGCGCAGCTCCACCTGGGCGCCGTGGTCCACGCCGCCGGTCGCCAGCACGCGCAGGTTGGGGCGCTTGGCCATGCGCTCGAGCGCCTCGGCAGTGTAGCTCGGGGCGATGATAACCTCGACGAACTGCTTGTTCTGGTCGGCGAAATGCTCAACCAGCTCATAGGGTACCTCGCGGTTGCAGGCGATGATGCCACCGAAGGCGCTCTTGGGATCGCAGGCGAAGGCGCGGTCGTAGGCAGCCGTGATGTCCTCGGCAACGGCGGAGCCGCAGGGGTTCTGATGCTTGAGGATCACGCAGGCCGGCTCGTCGAACTCTCGGACCAGGTTCCAGGCGGCATCGGCGTCCAGATAGTTGTTGTAGCTGAGCGGCTTGCCCTGGATCTGCTCGGAGCCCACAAGCGGGAACTGAGAGCTCGCGGTGTTCTCGCAGCCCTCGGCAAAGCGATAGACCGTGGCCTTCTGCTGCGGGTTCTCGCCGTAGCGCAGGTCGTCGACCTTCTCCAGCGAGATCTCGAGCTTGGCAGAGGTGTCCGCCACGTCGCTTGCCTGGGCGGCGAGCCAACGGGAGATAGCCGTGTCGTAGGCGGCGGTAGTCTGGTAGACCTTCACCTGCAGGCGACGACGGGTGGAAAGCGTGGTGCAGCCACCGGTCTCGCGCATCTCGGCCAGGACGGCATCATAGTCGGCCGGGTCGGAGATGACGGTAACGCTCGCGGCGTTCTTGGCGGCAGAGCGCAGCATGGAGGGACCACCGATGTCGATGTGCTCGATGGCATCCGCGAAGGTGACCTCGGGGTTAGCGACGGTCTTCTCGAACTCGTACAGGTTGACGACGACCAGGTCGATCAGCTTAATGCCGTGCTGGGCGGCCTCCTGCATGTGCTGCTCGGAATCGCGGCGGGCCAGCAGCGCGCCATGAACCTTGGGGTGCAGGGTCTTAACGCGGCCGTCCATCATCTCGGGATAGCCCGTGAACTCCTCGATGGGGGTTACGGGAACGCCCGCGTCCTCGATGGCACGAGCCGTGCCGCCCGTAGAGATGATCTCGACGCCAAAGTCATCGACCAGCGTCCGTGCGAAATCGACGACGCCCGTCTTATCGGTAACCGAGATCAACGCGCGTGCGATCTTCACATCAGATCCCATGCAGTCCTCCTGTCTGGTACGCCGCCGTGCTCTGTGAGTCGGTGATACGTCGATCTGCAGCGCTCGCGCAGCGGCATTGAAAATACTGATTCAATGTAGCGCATCGAGCGCGTCGATGCACCCCGCAACGGCGGCATGTGCAGAAAAAGCTTGCGAGCGGAGGGCATGGGCGCGGCACCGGGCGCGGTGAGTTCATGGAACACAGGGGCACCATAATTCGATGCCAATGGCGTGGTAGAACTGTGCTCGATATGCATCCGCAAAAGAAAGAGGCACCATGGTCTCGCGGGTTCTCTACCGACCGTTTGACACCGAAGACTTCGACGCCATCGCGCTGATTCTGCAGCAGCTTTGGCATAACAATTCGGATAACGATGAGTACAACCGCCTTGAGGCCGCGTGCGACCTTGCCTACTGCCTTTCGTCATCGACGTTTTCGCAGGTTGCGGTGATTGACGGCGAGGCGCGCGGCATTGCACTCGCGCGTGCGGGGCAAAGCTCCGGCGCCACCGTCAATGAACATTGGATGGATACCGAGCGCGCGCTGCTATCGCAGATGCGTGAGCTGGAGCCCGATGCCTGCGCCGAGTATCTCTCGTTTGTGCGCGCAACCATCCGCACCAACAACCGTCTGCTCGAAAGCAGCCCCCTGCCACACGACAACGAGGTCACGCTGCTTGCCGTGGATCGCGATGTCCATGGCCTGGGCGTAGGCTCGGTTCTGCTCGACGCCGCGGTCTCGCACCTGTCCTCGCGCGGGGCAACGAGAGCGCACCTGTACACCGACTCCAACTGCTCATGGAAGTTCTACGAGCTGCACGGCTTTAAGCGCACTGCCACGCACCGCGCCAACCGCGAAGAGCGCCGCCACGACATGCCGCGCGAAAGCTTCCTCTATGAGCTCGATCTAACAGCCTAGCCCAGGCAGCCACACCTAGTCATTTAAGAACGTCCCCAATGACTGATCCCCAACGACTGGTCATTTAAGTCTGTCCCCAATGAGTGGCCTAGGGGGTTTGTAGATAGCCGTGGTCAAAATACATCAAATATGAGTACTGTTACCTTTTTAGTGGCAGCGATTCAGGGCATTTTTGATGCTTATAGGCATGACGACCAGCTGCACGAGCTGACGTAACTCCCCAAATGTTCAATAAAATGGGCTCCTAACGAGAAGTACTCTCATTAGGAGCCCATTATTATGTGCAAACATATGTGACCAACGCAGCAACAGTACTCATATTTGGCATTTTTTGTCCACTGCCCCTTGCGCGAAGGTCCTCAGCGGAAAGTTTGACCCGTTTCGATGCACAAAAATGGGATGAATCTTCCCTGGCAACCGCCCAGAAAGATCCACCCCAAAGCAAGCGCTCGCTAGAACGTTCCGCCGCCGCCTCCGCCGACGCCGCCACCGCCGCCACCGGAAAAGCCGCCACCGCTGCCGCCGCTCGAGCTATCGGAACTCGAAGCCAGCTCGCGGATGGTCTCGTGGTACACATCGTTGAACGAATCGAGCGGGGACTCGTTGCCGTAGTGATGGTAATACCACCAGTAGCAGGGGTAGTTGTCGTAGAAATCGTCACTGTTGCGCAGGTCCGCAGGCACGGCTTCGGCCAGCTGTCGCAGCACTTCTTTCGAAACGCCCAGGGCAACGCCCATCACCAGCAACTTGTTCCACAAGATCAGGTCGCTGGGGACGGCCTCCTTCAGACGCGTAAAGTCCTCGAGCCAATGCTTGAGCGCCTTGCAGCGAGCCGCCACCTCGGCGCCCTCCGGCGTGTAGCGGCGGAAGGTGCAGCTCAGGACAAAGCCCACGATCGTGACGGGGATCGAAATCATAGCGGCACCGACGTTGGCGTCCGCAAAGTCGGTATAGAACAGAGAGCCCAAAATGCCAAAGACAATGATGATGCCGAGAACCAGGCCGGCCACCATCGCGATAGTGCCATCCGATGCGATAAACTCGCACTCCTCCAGCTTGCCCTTAACCGTGCTCTGATAGTCCTCGAGCTTGTCGCCAACAGATTCAGTACGCTCGCTGGCATACTCCTCCAGCTCGCTAAACGTGCGCGAACGGACGCCGTCTTTATCGGGCTTAACGCCAGCGAAGAAGACCTTGAGCACGTCGCGATCGATGCCGTCCTTCTTGGCAGCCTTCCAGGCCTCGTCGGTCACTGTGATGCGATACGTCTGCTCCTCTTTTTCGCGACGGAGCAGACCCTTCTTCTTGGTCTCGGTCGCTTCTTCCAGCTTGATCACGCGGTCGTCGGTCAGCTTCATCAGCGTGGCGATATATGCCTGATCGGGCACGTCGTTCCAGCTCATAAGAGTTGCAAGCACCGCGGGATGATCGGCGGAGGGCACATCGCGGAAGTACTCGTCCTGAAGAGCGGCTTGGGCTTGGGCCTGCGCAGCTTGAGCATCACGATTACACCGGTATAGGCAACCGCCACGACAACACACGCCACGGCGATCGCACCGGCAACCGCACGCGCGTGCTCACGGCGGGCGTTAGCTTCGTCGGCCCATTCCTTCTCTTCGCTCAGGATCGTTGACATGCGCTCTTCGCCCGAAGCGGCAAGCTGCGGCACCCAGTCGCTAGGGAAGGCGATGCGTGCCTCGGCGAATTCGCCCTGGTGCACGCAGGGAATGGTATAGGTGACCATGGGCTCGTCCTCATCGAGCGACACGTCGCCCGTCAGCGGACCATGGCCCCATGCGCGGAAGTTATCGCCCTTGACGGCAGCCGTCCCGGCAGCGGCATTTGCGAAGTACACTTCCATCTCGACGTCATCGGAATTCGCCGACCAGCCGTCGCCGACGAATTTCCAGTAGAGCTCGGCGGTATCAGCCCAGTTCATAACCGCACCGGTCATGGAATAACTCACGTAGTAGATTGCGCTGTCGCCGCTCTCGTGGGGGCTGAACACCTTAATCTTTACGCCGTCGTCGGACTGTTCCACCGTGTAAACGCCGTCGTCGCCTTTGTTTGCGCTGTCGACCTTGTTAAACGCAGTGTCGTCTTCCTCGACGCTCAGCACATTGACGACCACCGAGCCGCCTTGCTGGTTAGAGCCTGTATTGATATCCCAATACACGCCGTTAATGTCATCGTCGAAATCGAACTGGCGTCCCTCGACAACGGTCAGCGAACCATCGGCCTCAACCGTGGCGCCGATGTAGGTTTGGCTCATGGAGTAGCCGTCGGCGTGCGCGACGGCAGGCAGCAGCAACAACGCAAGCGCGACGAGTGCGCAGACGGAAGCGAACCGCGCAAACAGGCGGCGCTGCCGACAGGGCTGGGCAACGGGGGCGTTCATAGGCACATCCTTTGTCTGTGGTACCAGTAGCGTCATTGTCCCACGTTTGCGGGTTCATGTGACGAACATCTAGGTCAGCGGAGCGTCAAAACGGGACAAAAGTCACGCCCGCGGGCAGTCGTTTTGGGGACGTTCTTAAACGACTAGTCGCTGGGGACACTCTTTGGCCAGGCACCGCCCCGGCAATAGATACCACTTCACAGCTCCGTCACAGGTGTAGCGGCTTTGTGTGGGCACGGCGTGAGCCGATTAAGCCGGCGAGCGAGGGGCATAAAGCAGTTGAGCGAGAACGGTTTGCCCCTTTGCCGTTCGTTTGAGGATCATGTCCCCCTTTTCCGCGGAAACCCCGGCAGTTGCGAAGAGCTGCCGGGGTTTCTGT
>CAJJZM010000074.1:0-9738 GCA_905197595.1 uncultured Collinsella sp. | reverse complement strand
GGGAGGCCGCGGCCGCCTCCACCGCGCCCCCGCCGGCGCTCGTCGAGGCCGAGAACAGGCAGGTCAGGTTCCTGGCCGCCCGGATATCGGAGGCCCTCGACGAGGCCGGGGCCCTCGAGGCCGAGACGGCGGCGCTGCTCGAGGGCGACGAGACCTACGCGTGCCTGCTCACCGTGCCCGGCATCGGCCCGAGGACCGCGGCGCAGCTCGCGGTGTCGGTCGACATCGGGAGGTTCCCGGACCACGACCACCTGGCCTCGTACTGCGGCATAGCCCCGAGGGTGAGGAGCTCCGGAACGTCGGTGAGGTCGGTCAGGGCGTCCAGGCGCGGCGACGCGAGGCTCAAGTCCCTGCTGATCTTCTCGTGCAACAGCCTGGTGAGGTCCTCGGGGCGCTACGGCGAGTACTACCGGGCCTGCAGGGCGCGGGGCATGGGGCACGGGCGGGCGCTCAAGGCCGTCGCGAGGAAGCGGCTCAGGGCGATATACGCCGTGATGCGCGACCGGGTGCCCTACCGGGAGTAGCCCCGACGGTTGACAAAACTATAGGAACACCCAATGACTAGGCGGTGGCGCGGCCGAGCCAGTTGCCGCTGTGGTGGTAGATGGTGAACATCGTTGCCGTGATGAGCCAGGTTACGGGGTAGACCAGCAGCAGATGCTCGAGCGAGGGGTCGAGCGGCATAATCGCGAACACCCACGCCACGCGGAGCACGACCGTGCCGAAGATCGTGAGCATCATAGGCTGGAAGCTCACGCCGGCGCCACGGATGGAGCCGGACGCGTTTTCGATAATCGAGAAGATCGCGTAGAACGGCGCGATGAAATGAAGAATCGTCGTGGTGTAGGCCGAAATCGCGGCATCGTCGATAAACAGACGCGAAAGCGGGCCCGAGAACACCAGCAGCACGGCAGACAGGCCGCCAATAAGCACAAATGAAAGCACGAGCGACGTGTGGTATCCCTTTCGCATGCGATCGTAATTGCGCGCGCCAAAGTTCTGCGCCGAGAACGTGGTGATCGACACGCCGAGCGCCTCGGTCACCATCCAGATAATGCCGTCCAGGCGACCGGAAAGACCCCAAGCGGTCGTGACATCGGCTCCAAATGAGTTGACCGACACCTGAATCAAAACGTTGGAGATGGAATACGCCGCAGACTGAACGCCCAGCGGCAAACCGCACGAAAGCATGCTCTTGCAAATGCCGCGATCGATACCGAGCTTGGATAGCGACAAGCGCCACGCCCCCGGAGCGTGCATCATGCGAATCAAAATCATCGTGGCATTGGTGCAGATAGTCAGCGCCACCGCGATGCCACAGCCCAGCGCTTCCATGTGCAGCACGGCGACAAAAAGAATGTCGAATGCCACATTGACGAAGCAGCCGGAGGCAATAATGACCGCCGGACCACGCGTGTCGCCCACGGCGCGCAACAGCGCCGTCCCCATATTGAGCAGCAGCGCTGCAAACATGGCGGCAAAGTAGCAACGGGCATACGCCACACCCTCGGCCAGCAGCTCATGCGGTGTATTCATCAGCACAAGCATCGGCTCGACAAACACCATGCCGAGAATGGAAATGACAATGCCGCCCACCAGCGCGAGCGTCATAGCCGTATGGACCGATCGGCTCAGGCGTTCGTCATCGTGCTGGCCAAAAAACTGGCCCGTAATGACCGCACAGCCAGCACCCACACCGACGCAAAACCCAATGCAGAGCTCCGTGAGCACCATCGTGGCCTGAATGCCACCCAGCGCGAGCTTGCCGCCAAACTGACCGACGATATAGGTACCGATAAGCGTGTAAGCCTGCTGAAAAAACGAGCTAAAGAAGATAGGGACGCACAGCGAAAGCAGCTGCTGCCAAATGACACCCTGCGTCACATCGATAGCCGTAGATTTCTTAGCCACACGCCCTCCCCACCAGCGTACGTCAAACAATAAAACGGCAATTTAAGACCAAAGCCAATACCAGCTTAGCACCGACCGGGATCGGCCGATACACCCCGAATCAGAGCCCGGTGCGAAATATCTGCCTAGTGATACAGCCCCGGCTGGTAGTGGTACTCGTTGCTCGCATGCGGACACAGCTGCCAAAAGGCAACAGCACTTGCCGCGGCCACGTTGAGCGAATCAACCCCATGCGCCATCGGAATACGCACGGCGCGGTCGCAGCCTGCAATGGTCTTGGCGCCCAAGCCAGCACCCTCGGTGCCCATAAAGATTGCCAGGCGGTCAATCTCCTGGAGCACGGGATCGTCCAGCGACACCGAATCATCCGTCAACGCCATGGCGGCACACGAAAAGCCGGCATCATGAAGCGCGGCCAGGCCATCATGTGGCCACACGCGAGCCTCACTGCCAATACGCGTCCACGGCACTTGAAACACGGTGCCCATGCTCACGCGGGCCGAGCGACGATACAGCGGGTCGCAGCACGTAGGGCTCACCAGAATGCCGTCGACATTGAGCGCGGCAGCCGAGCGGAAAATCGCGCCCACGTTCGTGTGGTCGACAATGCCCTCGAGCACGCACACGCGCACAGGGCGCTCCCCCGCCGCCTCGACAACGCCACCCAAGAACTCATCGACCGGAATCTGACGCGGGCGACGAAACGCCGCGAGCGCACCGCGCGTCACGTTAAAGCCCGTCAACTGCTCCATGAGCTCCATCGAGGCCACGAACACCGGGACCCGACCCGCTCCCTCGCGCACAACCAAGCGCTCAAACAGCGGCATCATCTGGTCGAGCCAGCGTTCACCCAAAAGAAAGCTCACCGGCTCGTATCCGGCACGCACCGCACGCTCGATGACCTTGGCGCTCTCGGCGATAAAGATGCCCTTCTGCGGCTCCAGTACGCAGCGCAGCTCACGCTCGGTCAGTCGCACATAGGCATCGAGCCGCTCGTCCTCGAGCGAATCGATTCGCAGCACCTCAACGGCATCAGTCATAGTAGCCAGCCCGCACCCTTCTTACAGCAGCATCTATATCAAACGAGGCGACGCCAAGCGCCGCCCCTCAATCATTCCAACCCGATAATACCGTGGGCAAATAGGAGATTTACGCCTCAACGCGACGATACGTCACGAACTCATAATCGAGGCCTTCGTCACCCTCGCCCGCGGCAATCGTGGCAACCCCTTCGCGCCGCGCAACTTCCCACGCGGGATCGGCGTCCAAGTCGGGAAAGTACGTGTCCACGGGATGGACGCAGTGGTTATGCGTGACCTCGGCCTCCACGCAGTACGGCAAAAACTGCCGATAGACATCGCCGCCGCCGATCACCCAGGCAACGGGCTCATCGGCAACCGCGGCGAGCGCCTCGCCGATACTATGCACCACGTCGACACCTTCGGGCGAAAAATCCTCGTCGCGCGTGAGCACGATATTGCGACGATTCTTGAGCGGCCGTGCGCCGGGAAAACTCAGCAGGGTCTTGCGCCCCATAATAACCGGGCAACCTTTGGTGCACGCCACAAAATGACGCATGTCGGCACGGTTGGACACCACCATGTCGCCCTCGCACCCAATACCCCAGTCATCGCACACGGCGACAATGGCAGAAAGCTTACACGTCATGCACGTCACCTACACCGCAATGGGGATGTTCTTGACCTGCGGGCCGTGCTCATAGCCCTCGACAATCAGGTCGTCGGTCGTAAACGCATAGAAGTCATGCACATCGGGGTTAAGCGTTACCTTAGGCGCGGCAAACTGCGGACGCTCGATAAGCTCGCGGACGATATCGACATGACGGTCGTAAATGTGGGCATCGGCAATCACATGCAGCAACTCGCCGGGAATCATATCGACCGACTGCGCGACCATCATCAGCAAAATGGCGTACTGGCACACATTCCAGTTGTTCGCAGCCAAAATGTCCTGGCTGCGCTGGTTGAGAATCATGTTGAGCGTCGGTTTATCATCCTGCGGGCGCTGCGTCACGTTATACGTCACGCTGTAGGCGCACGGATACAGGTGCATCTCGGACAGGTCGCTAAACACGTAGGTATTCGTCATAATGCGGCGGCTGTACGGCGTGTTCTTAAGGTCGTACAGCACGCGATCCATCTGATCGAAGTCACCCTCGGCATAATGGCTCTTCTGCCCAATCTGATACCCGTAGGCCTTGCCGATGGAGCCAGTCTCGTCGGCCCACTCATCCCAAATATGGCTGTTGAGGTCATGCACGTTATTGGACTTCTTTTGATAGATCCACAGGATCTCATCCATGGCAGATTTGAGGGCCGTACGACGCAGGGTAAGCGCCGGAAACTCCTCACGCAGGTCGTAGCGTGCCGTGACGCCAAAGTTTTTAATGGTATAGGCAGGGGTGCCGTCCTCCCACACCGGGCGGACCTTTTGGCCCTCTGTGGTGGTGCCATGGTCCAGAATATCGCGGCACATGGCTACAAACTGTTGATCAGCCTTGCTCATTGACCCTCCTGTCAGTCGCCTATAAGCGAGATTCATTGTAGCCCAGGCGCAAGCGGCCCCACAGCCCTAACATAAGCCCTCATTTTCTGACATATGCCAGAAATTCCTTGCGTAAATCCGCACGGTCGTTATTCTATTGTTGACATATGTCAGATATGGAGAGTGTATGGCAGGAAGACGTGAAAAATTGCGCCGCGTCGGGATCATCCCCGAATATCGCGGTTTTACCCCCGATGGCCTTGCCAGCGGAGAGGCCATCGACATGACGGTCGACGAACTCGAGGTCCTGCGGCTATGCGACCTGGAAGGCCTCAATCAGGAGGCCGTCGCAAAGCACATGGGCATCGCGCGCGCCACGGTGGCGGCAATTTGCAGCCGAGCGCATCGCAAGGTGGCAAATGCGCTGGTCAATGGTCGGGCGCTCATCATCGAGGGCGGCAATATCGCGTACTCCCCCATCACCACAACGACGGCCGTATGGCCAGCAAAGGAGATCGGCACCATGAGAGTGGCAACCACGTATGACAACGGCAACATCTTTATGCACTTTGGCCGCAGCGAGCAGTTCAAGATCTACGACATTCAGGACGGCAAGGTGCTCAGCGAGCAGGTCGTGGGCACCGGCGGCACCGGCCACGGTGCCCTTACGGGCCTGCTCGCCAACGGCGGCGTGGACACGCTCATCTGCGGCGGCATCGGCGGCGGCGCTATCAACGCGCTTGCCCAAGCCGGCATCACGGTATACGCAGGCGCCCAGGGCAGCTGCGACGCTTGCGTCGAGGCCCTCATTGCCGGCACGCTCGCGCAGACCGGCGAGGCCACCTGCGACTGCCATGGCCACGGCCACGACCACGAGCACATCCATGAGCACGGCGGATCCTGCGGTTGCCACGGCCATCACGAGAACGAGGGTCACGAGGGCTGCAGCTGCCACTAACAGCAGGCAAACGATGCCATCACGCGTCTGCTCACACAACATATAACGCACCAACGGCGAAGGCCGCCTGGAATACCATCCAGGCGGCCTTCGCCATACACAACTCTACCAGTCGCTACTTTTTATTGCGCATCTGCGCTTCCATCTGGCGCAGCAGGTCCATATCGGACTTAGGACCACCTGTTCCCAGGCCGCCCATGCCGCCCAAGCCCATGGCATCCAGACCGGGAATATTGGGCATGCGCATCTTTTTGCCCTTCTTACCCTTTTTGCCCTTCTTGCCACCAGCCTGTGCCTGATTGGCCATCGTGCGCATGCGGCCCATCATCTTGTTCATCTCGCCCCACTGCTTCATAAGGCTGTTGACCTCGGTGGGGGTCACACCGGCGCCCTTGGCGATACGCGCGCGACGCTGGCCGTTGATGATGGAGGGGCGCAGGCGTTCCTCCTTGGTCATCGACATAATGATGGCCTCGTTCTTGTCGAAGATGCCCTCGTCCAGGTTGCCGCCCATCTGGTTGAGCGCGCGCTGGCCACCGGGGAGCATGCCGAGAATGCCCTTCATGCCGCCCATCTTCTTAACGGCTTTCATCTGGTCGAGCATGTCGTTCATGGTAAAGCCCTCGCGCAGCATGCGCTCGGCGGCCTCGAGCTGCTCGGCATCGGCGGCCTCCTGGGCCTTCTCGATGATGCCGACGACGTCGCCCATGCCCAAGATTCGCTTGGCCATACGATCGGGGTAGAACGGCTCCAGCGAATCGGGCTTCTCGCCCATGCTCACGAACTTGATGGGCTTGCCGGTCACCTGGCGCACGGAAAGCGCGCCGCCACCACGGGCATCGCCGTCGAGCTTGGAGATGATCACGCCGTCAAAGTCGGTGCGCTCGGCGAAGGTCGAGACGACGTTGACGATATCCTGGCCGGTCATGGCATCGACGACCATCAGCACCTGATCGGGCTTGACGGCCTTCTTGATGTCCACGGCTTCCTGCATCATCTGCTCGTCGATCTGCAAACGACCGGCGGTATCGACGATGACCACGTCACGCAGGTGGTCGACGGCCTCCTGAATAGCGCCCTTGGCGATGTCGACCGGGTGTGCACCGTCGCCACGGAAGACCGGCACGCCGATCTCTCCGCCAAGCGTGGCTAGCTGGTCGGCTGCGGCGGGACGGTAGACGTCGCACGCGGCGAGCAGCGGCGAGCGGCCCTGCTTCTTGAGCAGGTAGGCCAGCTTTACGGCCGCCGTGGTCTTACCGGAGCCCTGCAGGCCCACGAGCATGATGACGTTGGGGATACGGTTGCTAAAGACGAGCTTGCTCTCGGTGGAGCCGAGCATCTCGGTGAGCTCGTCGAGCACGATCTTGACGACGTTTTGCGCCGGCGACAGCGACTCCATGACCTCTGCGGTCATGCAGCGCTCCTTGGTCTTGGCGACGAACTCCTTGACAACCTTAAAGTTGACGTCGGCTTCGAGCAGCGCCATGCGAATATCGCGCATGGCCGAGGTGATGTCGGCCTCGGTCAGCTTACCCTTGCCGCGCAGGCGGTCAAATGTGTCATTGAGGCGATCGCTCAGAGAATCAAACACTAGTCACTCCTTAATTGGACTCGCCCACCAGGGCGCGGCAGAAATCTTTGGCATTGAACTCCTGTAGGTCATCGACCTGCTCGCCCACGCCCACGCGCAGAATCGGGAGCTTGAGCTTCTCGGCCACGGCCATGGCGATGCCGCCCTTTGCCGTACCGTCGAGCTTCGTCATGATGATACCGTCCAGACCCAGCGCCTCGTTAAACTCGAGCGCCTGGTTCAGACCGTTCTGGCCGGTGGCGGCATCGATCACGAGCACGACCGAGACGGGCATGGGGCCGGCGGCCATATTGGCGGCGCGCTTACGCGTCACGTTAACCACTTTGGCAAGCTCGCGCATGAGCTCGGGACTCGTGTGCAGGCGGCCGGCGGTGTCGATCAGCACCAGGTCGCTGCCGCGCTTATCGGCCTCATCGAGCACGTCGTAGCAAACACTTGCCGGGTCGGAGCCGCGATCGCGCTTGATGACGGGGACGCCGGCGCGCTGACCCCACACATCGAGCTGCTCGATGGCGGCGGCGCGGAAGGTATCGGCAGAACCGATCACGACATTCTTGCCGCGGGCGGCCATGGCGCTCGCGATCTTGCCGACCGTCGTGGTCTTGCCGGCGCCGTTAATGCCTACAAACAGCACGCAGCTCGGCGTGTCGGAGAACGGATCGCGCTCGGCGGGCACAAAATGCTGCTCGAGCTGCTCAGCCAGGGCGCGACGGAGCTGCGGGGCGGTCTTGAGGTTCTTCTTGGCGGCCGTCTCGCGCAGATCATCGGAGACCTGAATGGCGACCTCGGCACCCATGTCACCCATAACGAGGGTATCCTCAAGGTCCTCCCAAAAGTCCTCGTCGACCTCGCCGCCAAAGTAGAAGACCTCGTTGAGGGCCTCGCGGCTGCGCTCAAGTCCGCGCGAGAGAGCGTCAAAGAATCCCATTATGCATTCACGACCTTTCCGGTTTCGCGATCGAGTTTTTGCGAGACGACGCGGCTGACGCCGTCGGCTTGCATCGAGACGCCATAGAGAACGTCAGCGTCCTCCATAGTACGGCGCTGATGCGAGATAACCAAGAGCTGCGTATCGGAACGCAACACGTCGAGCGCGCCGATGAGCTTGGACAGGTTGGCGTCGTCGAGTGCCGCCTCGACCTCGTCAAGCACATAGAACGGCACCGTGCGCGTGCGGTACACGGCAAAGAGCAGGGCGAGCGCCGTCAGACTCTTCTCGCCACCCGACATGAGCATCATCTTAGTAATACGCTTGCCGCGCGGCTGCGCCACAACCTCAATGCCCGTCTCGGCAGGATGCTCGGGATCGGTCATCTCAAGATGAGCCTGGCCACCCGGGAACAGCATGGCGAAGATCTCGCGGAAGTTCGCGTCGACCTTCTCAAACGTCACCAGAAACGCCTTGCGCATCTTGCGATCAATGGCCACTGTGATCTTGGTGAGCGCCTTGCGCGCGCTCTCCAGATCGGCCAGCTGGTCCTCGATGTAGTCGGCGCGGCGCTTGAGCTGCTCGTACTCCTCCATGGCAACCTGGTTCACGGGGCCCAGATTGTTGATATGACGCACGAGCTGGTTGAGCTCCCGCTCGGCGGCGTCGCGGTCGGTGGGAGCAGGAAGCATGAGCGCTTCCTCGAGCACCGTGGTGCCATCGGCGGTAATGGCCTTAATGGCGGCCTCTACCTGCACCTCAAGCTTGCCGCGTGCGACCTTGAACTCGTTTTGCGTGGCAGTGGCGGTATCGACCCGCTCCTTAGCGCGGGCAACCTCGGCCTTGGCATCCTCGATGGTCTTCTTGAGCGAAGCGGAGTCCGCCTCTTCCAGAGAGGCCTGGTCACGCAGGCGCGCTGCCCAATCCGATGCGCGTTCCAACAGGGCAGAATAGCGTTCGTGCATGGGGTCGACGCGCAGGCGCAGCAGCTCGAGCGAGCGCGAAGCCTGGCGTGTTCCGCGGATACGACGGTCGATGCCCTCAAGACGATGCTCAAGGTCGGGCACGCGGCCCTTCAGCGAACGCAGGCGCTCGCTCGTCTGGGCCAGGCGCACCTTGGCATCGGCGAGCTTACCGGCGGCCTCGGAATCGTCACGGCGAACGCGATCGAGCTCATCGTTGGCCTCGGCAATCTGGAGACCCAGGTCGCTTGCCTGCGCACGCGCCTCGTCACGCGAACGGGTGAGTTCGTCAACGCGCGGGCGCGCAGCGCGAACGGCCTCGGCGGCCTGCTCGCGGCGCTTGGAGATGCGCACGTGCTCGACCTCGGCGTTGTTGGCGCTTTGCTCCAGGCGGCCAATCTCGGAGAGCAGCGAGCGGCGCTCGCCCTCAAGACGGGCGATCTCGCCGGCGGCATCGCCCTCGGCGGCACGCGCCTCCTCAACGGCCGCATTGGCCTCGACGACCTGATCCGACACATGCTCAAACACAGCAGCCAGATCGGGTTCCAGGCCCTCGAGCTCACGGATGCGGCGCTTGCGCTCCAAAGCACCCGAAGCCTCGCCGGCGTCGAGCCCCACACGCACCAGGCCGCCGCAGGCGACGCGGGCGCCATCGGGGGTCACGTAAGTCACGCCGTCAACGACAGGCGCGGCCAGCGCAGCCGCCAAGTCGTCGACAACGTAATAGCCGCCGAGCAGCGCCTCGACAACCGGGCCATAGCCGGCGCGTACGGACAGGCGATCGACCAGGCGGGAACCGGCAGCGCCCTTAGCGGCAGCAGAGGCGCTCACACCGCGCGCGACCAGCAGCGCCTCGCCCGAGGCCTTCTTCTGGTCCAGAGCG
>CAJJZM010000073.1:0-9935 GCA_905197595.1 uncultured Collinsella sp. | reverse complement strand
CGGCGGGCGATTTTCTACGCATGCTTCATCGTGTGGGGCGGCGCGGGGCGCGTGGCGGCCGTGGGATGCGCGGGGTGCGCGGAGCCCGTGGCTTGCGGCCGGCCCGGCGATGGATGCGTTACTGGATGCGAGTTCGGCAGTAGGGGCAGACCTTCCAATGCGCATCGAGCGGGCGATGGCAGCTGGGACACACGTTGCGAACCTGGGTATCGCACACCGGGCAGACGACGAAGTCCTTCTCGATGGGCGCGCCGCACTGCGGGCAGGTGCCGTACTGGGCAAGCTGGCGCTCGCGCAGGGCCATGTCCAGCTCCTGCTCCTCGCGGTCGGACGCGTAGGAGTGCGGGCGCAAGACCAGGTAGGCGATGAGGCCTACAAACGGGATGAGGGCGATGATGCCCCATGCCACGTAGGCGCTGGCGCCGCGGCGGCGAGCGTCGATGAACACATAGACGACCGACAGCACATACAGGGCGATGATAAAGCCAACGAAGGCATAGACGACGCCCATAAGCTGCGGCGACATGAGCTCGGAGATGTACTTGGACATTACGGGTACCTTTCGGGGTAGTTACAGCTCGAGTTAGTGTAACACGGGGGTTAACGATTTGGCAGGTCGCAGGCATGGTCGGATAGAAACATCTCAATCTGTAACGGGTGGCGGCATCGACCGCGAGCTTGGGTGGTGTTGCCCGCGGTCTAACGAGGTCGACATCCGTGCCGGGTCTCACCTCGTCTGCCGTTGGCGGGTGTTGCGGGGCTGTTCGCCGCATTGCCGCCGCACTGGGGGTGTGCAGACCGTAGGATAGTCGTATTGACAGCCTGTCAACTCGTCTGGGAGGCACTGTGACAGAAACGTTTGATATCGCGATTGTGGGCGCGGGCATCACCGGATGCGCCATCGCGCGGCAGCTCGCGCGGTTTGACCTGTCCATTTGCGTGGTCGAAGCGGCTAACGATATTGCGCTGGGCGCGTCGAAGGCCAATGGCGGCCTGGTGCACGCCGGCTACGATCCGACACCGGGCACCGTAAAGGCGCAGGTCAACGCCCGTGGCTGCGAGTTGTACGGTACGTGGGCGCAGGAGCTGGGCTTTCTGTTCTGCCGCACCGGGTCGATGGTGTTGGGCTTTAACGACGAGGACCGCGCGCATCTGGAGCAGCTACGGTGCAACGGCCTGGCCAACGGAGTGCCCGAGCTGTCGATCGTCGGACCCGACCGCATCCACATATTAGAGCCGCGCGCCAGTGCCAATGCAACGTGCGCGTTATGGTGCCCATCGACTGGGTTTGTCGACCCGTTTGAGGTTGCCATCGCCGCGCTGGAGAACGCAGTTGCCAACGGCGTGACGTTTATGCGGTCTGCGCCGGTGGAGGCAATTGAAGTTGCCGGCTCGGATGACGGAGCCACGCGCTTTACGCTGGCGACGCCCGCCGGAGACGTGCGCTGCCGCTACCTGATCAACGCCGCGGGCAACGGAGCCGCCGACATCTCGCATATGGCAGGCGCCGAGGAGTTCCAGATGGTCTGGCGTCAGGGCAACATCGTGGTGCTGGATAAGGAGCCGCGCACGCTCATGCCGCTCTACCCCGTACCCACGCCGGTGTCCAAGGGCGTTATCGTGACAGGCACTGTGCATGGCAACACCGTGATCACCGCCACGGCTGCCGTGCGCGAACCGGGCGACACGCAGACCTATGCGAGCGATGTGAACGCGCTGCTGACCGGCGCGCGCAAGCTGGTGCCCGACCTGGACACGCGCCGCGTGGTGCGCGCGTTCGCCGGCGGGCGCCCGGTCATTCAAGGTACGAACGACTTTTTTATTGGGCAGTCGGCCGTGGTGCCGGGCCTGTTCCAGGCGGCGGGCATTCAGTCGCCGGGCGTGGCGAGCGCGCCGGCCATTGCCGAACGCATGGAACAGGTGCTGCGCAATGCGGGCGTGACCCTGCGCGAACGTGCCGATTGGGACCCGATCCGCCTTGCGCCGGACGACTTTGACCGCGCGCCGCTTGCGCGCAAGGAAGAGCTCATTGAGTCCGATCCTGCGTGGGGGCAGATTGTCTGCCGCTGCGAGACGGTGCCCGAGGCCGAGATTGTGACCGCGATCCGACGTCGCCCGGGCGCAGTTTCGGTCGAGGGCGTTAAGCGCCGCTGCCGTGCCGGCATGGGTCGGTGCCAAAGTGGCTTTTGCCAGAGCCGTGTGGTGGCGATCCTTGCCCGAGAGCTTGACTGCGACCCCAGCGAGGTATTACTGGAGGACGCCGGATCTTGGCTGGTTGAGGGACCGCTGAAGGGGGTGCGCTAGGATGGCGGAATTCGGATCGAGCACGATTGATTGCGGCGTCGTAGAAGCCGTACAAACGCAAGTCTTTGACGTGGTCGTTATCGGCGGCGGCCCCTCCGGCATGGCGGCCGCGCTGGCCGCGCATAAGGCCGGAGCGCGCGTGGCCATCGTGGAGCGCGAGCAGCACCTGGGCGGCATCCTCCGCCAGTGCATCCACCCCGGCTTTGGCCTGTCGCACTTTAAACAGGAGCTCACCGGTCCTGAGTACGCGCAGCGCTTTATCGACCAGGTGCACGCAACCGACATTGCGCTGTTCCTGAACAGCATGGTGCTTGGGATTGATTCAGGCGAGCCTGCGGAAGACACTGCGGTCCATGCCGTCACGCTCATGAGCCCTGCCGGCATGCTGCAGCTCACCGGGCGCGCGGTCGTCCTTGCCATGGGCTGCCGCGAGCGCACCCGCAGCGAGATCAAGATTCCCGGTAGCCGTCCCGCCGGCGTATTTACGGCCGGCTTGGCGCAGCGATACATCAATATCGAAAACCTCAAACCCGGCTCGCGCGCCGTCATTTTGGGTTCGGGCGATATCGGGCTTATCATGGCACGTCGCTGCACGCTCGAGGGGATTTCGGTCGAGGGCGTGTACGAGCTCATGCCGTACGCCAACGGCCTGCGCCGCAATGTGAAGAACTGCCTGGACGACTTTGACATTCCGCTGCACCTGTCCACCACGGTCACGCGCGTGATCGGGCACGACCGCGTGGAGGCCGTCGAGGTAAGCCAGGTCGACGAGCGCCTGGCGCCCATTCCGGGGACCGAGCGCGTTGTTCCGTGTGACACACTGCTGCTTTCGGTGGGATTGATTCCCGAGAACGAGCTTTCGGTTGCCGCGGGCGTGGAGCTTGACCCACGCACGCGCGGCGCCGTAGTTGACCAGAGCCTCCAGACAGGCGTGCCGGGCATCTTTGCCTGTGGCAACGTGCTGCACGTGCACGACCTGGCCGACAACGTGACGACCGAGTCCGAGCGCGCCGGTGCAGCCGCGGCGGCGTACGCGCTGGGTGGCGGGGCCGAAACGAACGCGGTCGCGGACACGAGCTGCGAGCTCACGGTCTCCCCTGCCGGCATTGCGGGCTACGCGCTGCCGGGACGCATTACGGCTGTGGCGCTCACCAAGCTCAACTTCCGCGTACGCCGGCCGGTCGATACCGCTCGAGTACGCATCTTGGCCAACGGCGAAGAAGTGTTTGCGGGCAAAGTCCGCGCGTTTAAACCGAGCGTCATGGAAAGCTTCCCGCTGCCGGCTAAGGTGATTCAACGCGCACTCGACCTGGGTGCCAGCGAAATCGTCCTGTCCGTCGATCCCGTTGAGGAGGCATAGCTCATGAGTACGAATGTGACCGAGACGCTGCAGTTCAACTGCACCACCTGCCCATCCGAGTGCCTCCTGACCGTAGAGGTGGAGCACGACGCCAATGGCACCGTGGTGGAAGTGCGCTCCGTAACCGGTAACAACTGCCCGCGCGGCGATACGTTCGCACATCAGGAGCTCACCTGCCCCATGCGCGTGCTCACAACGACCGTGGCCGTCTCCGGCGGCGACGAAGCCCTACTCCCCGTCCGCACGGCCGAAGCCATCCCGCTAGAACTCCACGCCCAAGCCATGAACCTCATCCGAGGCCTAGTCGTCAACGCCCCCATCCGCATGGGCGACGTCGTGCTGGAAGATCTTCTCGACACCAACATTGACCTAGTCGCCAGTATGGACATCGACCCAGCCTAAGAAGCAAATTTGGGACGGGCTCTTTTAGCTGCTTTTGCAAGGAGTGTCCCGAAGTGCCGGCATAAAAGGAACGTCCCTATGTGCCGGGCTTGGGATACCATGGTGGCAGCCTAGCGAAAGGATGTTTCATGGCACATGTCGATGACCAGCGCGTGGCGCGCGTGCTCGATGCGCTCGAGGCTCAGCACCCCGGCGCACAGCTGCTCGTAAACGACCCGTGGTCAATCTATTACCTGACCGGCTTTTATGCCGATATGTTCGAGCGTTTTTGCGGCGTGCTACTCGTGCGCAATGCCGAGCCAGTGATCTTGGTCAACGCCCTGCACCAGCTGCCAGAGTATGACAATGCCCGCGTTGCCTATCACACCGATACCGACGTCGTGACCGACGCCATCACTCGCGAGGTCGATCCGACCAAACCGCTCGGCATCGACACCGTCATGCGCTCCGGCTTTTTGATGCCGCTCATGGAGCGCCACGCCGCCAGCGAGTTTTTCCTGGGTGACTTTGCCGTCACCGCCGCACGCACCTACAAAGACGCTACCGAGCAGGAGCTTATGCGCGCGTCCTCGGCCGCCAACGACGCCGTGATGGCCGACGCCATCAAGCTCGTCCATGAAGGCGTGACGGAGCGCGAAATTGCCGATCAGATGCTCGGTCTGTACCGCAAGCACGGCTGCGAGGGCTTTAGCTTTCCGCCCATCGTGAGCTTTGGCGCCAACGCCGGCGACCCGCATCACGAACCCGACGACACCGTGCTCAAGCGCGGCGACGTGGTGCTGTTCGACATTGGCGGACGCCGCTGCAACTATTGCTCGGACATGACGCGCACGTTCTTTTGGGGCGAGCCGGACGAGGAAACCGCACGCATCTACGATATCGTGCGCCGCGCCAACGAGACCGCCGAGGCGCTCATCGCACCGGGCGTGCGCATGTGCGACCTGGACCGTGCCGCGCGCGACGTGATTGAGGACGCGGGCTACGGCGAATACTTTACGCATCGCCTGGGTCACTCGATCGGCCTGCAGGACCACGAGCCGGGCGACGTCTCGCTCGTCAACGAGCAGGTCGTAGAGCCGGGCATGACGTTCTCCGTCGAACCGGGCATCTACCTCCCCGACCGCACCGGCGTCCGCATCGAGGACCTGGCCCTGGTGACCGAGAACGGCGTCGAGATTCTCAACGCCTACCCCCACGACCCAGTCCGCCTAGACTAGCCCCTTCCCAATAGCCCCTCAATAAGTTGCGGTGGAATAGTTCCCAGATGGGCCCACGTAGGCAAAATCCAGGAACTATTTCACCGCAACTGCCAAGGGGGCAAGTCGATCAATTTGAAAGCCTAGAGCTGCGCCACGAAAACGGCCTATCTACTACGTTTAACCCGCATGGGTCGACCATGCGGGTCTTTTTTGAAAATCTGCAAGCCTTCTACCTGCGGTTTTAATTTCACAAGTCTCGGCGTGGTCGAGGGCAGTCGATTAAACGTAGTAAATAGGCCCATTTCCTGGCGAGCAGCCCAAATTAGCTACCCACGGGTGGGGTTAGCGCAGCAGCCTCGCCACTTCGCCGGCTAGGGTGATTGTGCCGGCGGCTACGAAGGGCTCGCCTGCGGCATCGAAGGCAGCGAGGGCCTCGGACACGCTCGGGTATACGCCCGCGAGCTTATCGGCACCCACCAGGGCAGCGAGCTCCTCTGCCGGCAGGGCGCGATCGGAATCGGTCTGGGTCACGACCACGCGGGGGAACGCCGGAACCAGAACGTCAACGATACCCGCCACGTCCTTATCGGCCAGCGCGGCACACAGCAGCACGGGGCGGTTCTCCACGCACGGATCGATCTCGTCCAGCGCGCTCACAAAGTTCTCGCAGCTCTGGGGGTTATGACAGGCGTCGATCAGCTTGAGCGGATCGGTTCCCAGCACATCAAAGCGACCAGGCGTGGGACAGCCCATAAGCGACGCATCGAGCTTGTCATGATCGAGCTCGCGACCCAGATACCCCTCGCACAGCATGATCGCACACGCGGCATTCTGCGGCTGATACGCCGGCTTGACCATGCTCGACGTATAGATGGCACGCGGCGTGGTGCAGCTGAACTCCACCGTGTCGCCCACATGTGCCGGCACCTTGGTCGTGGCATGGTTCACCACCAGCGGCACTATGCCGCACTCGCGACAACGTGCATCCATCACGCGCTGAACGCTCGCCTCGTGCGTGCCCTCGCCCAGCACAACCAGGCGTCCGGGCTTAATGACCGCAGCCTTCTCCCCCGCAATGGCCTCGAGCGTATCGCCCAAAATGCGTGTGTGGTCGAGTCCAATGCCCGTAATGGCAACGGCGACGGGATCGGTCGCGCTCGTGGCGTCCCAACGACCGCCCATGCCAACCTCGAGCACGGCAACATCCACCGCGGCCTCGGCAAACACCACAAGCGCAGCGGCCGTCAGCAGGTCAAACGGCGTGATGGTATAGGCACGCTCCCCCGCCGCCACACGACGGGCATTCACGCGATGTCCCGCCTCAACAGCGGCAGAAACACCACGGGCAAACGCCTCGTCGCTTACGACGCACCCATCGACCTCCATACGCTCGGGATAGCGCACCAGCTGCGGCGACGTATACAGCGCGGTCCTGAGCCCCTCGCCTCGAAGGATAGCAGCCGAAAAACGCGTAGTCGAAGTCTTGCCATTGGTACCGGCAACCTGAATGCAATCAAAATACTCATCCGGACGTCCCAGCTCATCAAGCATATCGACAACCGTCTCGAGCAGAGGACCAGCATCCCCAGAAATCCGCCCCGTATCAGCAGCAAGCCCAACAGCCTCATCAAACGAAAGCAAATCAAACTCAAAAGGAACGGTATACAAGCCAGAACGCTTAGGCATTTTTAGAACCGCCATTCATAGAAAAATAAAACAGTATAGGTTGAGAATAGTCAGCGAAAACGCCTCTGATGAGCCAAGGTGCCGTGAAACAAGGGCGCATAGGGCTTATGCCCATGCGCCCGAAGTTGAACGGCAAATTGGCCATCAGAGGCGTTTGCAGCGTCGAGTCAGCCGCCGTTCGTTAGAACGGCGGAATAGGTGTCCGCAGTAGCGAGCAATGCCCCAAACCGCGTCCCCCAGTAACGCCTACGAGAAGTCAGCAACCTGAGCAGTCAGCGCCGCAAGGATCTCCTTGAGCTCAGCTGCACGGTCCCTCTTCTTCTGAACCACCGCGGGCGCGGCCTTAGCCACAAAGCCCTCGTTGGCCAGCGTCTTCTCGCAGCCGGCGAGCTCCTTCTGGGCCGCGGCAATCTCCTTCTCCAGGCGTGCCTTCTCGGCCGAAAGGTCAACCTTGCCCTCGAGCACCACAAAGGCCTCGACGCCGCTATCGACCACGGCGATGCTCGCAGCCGGCTTCTCAACGTCGGTACCCATAACCAGCGAAGCGGTGTTTGCCAGCGGCTCGATGGTCGAGCGCAGGCTCTCGAGCTTCTCGATATCCTCGGCACCGGCGCGCACGACCACGTCGAGCTCGGCCTTGGGGCTCAAGCGATAACGCGAACGGGTGGCGCGGGCGGCAGACACGACGGTGCGGCACAGCTCAAACGCACGCTCGGCGTCCTCGTCAACATACTTGGCGTAGTCGGCGGGCTCGGGCCACTTGGCGATCATGAGCGCCTCGGCGCGGTCAACGTTGCCCTCGGCATCCAAGTCAAGCACGCTGGCCGGCATGTTGTCCCAGATCTCCTCGGTGACAAACGGCATAAGCGGGTGCATCAGGCGAATAGAGGTGTCGAGCACAAAGATCAGGTTGCGCTGAGCCTGCAGACGGCCCTCGCCCTTCAGGCGGGCCTTAGTGACCTCGACGTACCAGTCGCAGACCTCGTTCCAGAAGAACTGCTGCACGCCGCGGGCCATGTCGCCAAAGGTGTAGTTCTCGATACCCTCGGTGACCATCTTCACGGTCTTGGCCAGGCGGCTGAACATCCAGGCGTCGGCCGGCGTCTCCACGACAGGCTCGCCGGGCGTGTAGCCCTCCATGTTCATAAGCAGGAAGCGGCTGGCGTTCCAGATCTTGGTCACAAAGCTCTTGGCCTGGTCGGTACGCGGGCTGTCGATGAGCTTCTTGGTCTTCTTATCGATATTCGCGTCGAACTTGACGTCCTGGTTGTTGGTACACAGCGTCAGCAGATTGAAGCGCATGGCGTCGGCGCCGTACATGCCAATGAGATCCATGGGGTCAACGCCGTTGCCCTTGGACTTGGACATGCGGCTGCCGTCCTTGGCCAGGATCGTCGGGTAGATGACGACGTCCTTAAACGGCACCTCGTCCAAGAAATACAGCGAGCTCATGACCATGCGGGCGACCCACAGCGCGATGATGTCGCGTGCGGTGACCAGCGCCGTCGTGGGGTGATGGCCCTCGAGCAGCTCCGGCTTTTGCGGCCAGCCCTGCGTGGCGAAGGTCCACAGCTGCGAGCTGAACCAGGTATCCAGCACGTTCTCGTCCTGATGCACGTGATGGCCGCCGCACTTGGGGCACACGTCGGTGTCCTCGGTCAGGGCGTCCTCCCAACCGCAGTCCTCGCAGTAGAACACGGGGATGCGGTGACCCCACCACAGCTGGCGGCTGATGCACCAGTCCTTAAGGTTCTCCATCCAGGTGGTGTAGGTCTGCGTCCAGCGCGCGGGGTGGAAGGTCACCTTGCCGGAGTTGACGGCGTCGAGCGCCGGCCCCTTGAGTTTGTCGACGGCCACAAACCACTGCTCGGACAGCCACGGCTCCAGGGCGGCGTCGCAACGATAGCAGTGCATGACGGAGTGATCGAGGTCCTCGACGTGATCGAGCAGGTCGTGCTCCTCGAACCACTTGATGACGGCCTCGCGGCACTCGTCGCGGTTCATGCCGGTAAACTCGCCGTAGCCCTCGACGACCACCGCGTGCTCATCAAAGATATTGATCTGCGGCAGGTCGTGAGCCTGACCCATGGCATAATCGTTGGGGTCGTGGGCCGGGGTGACCTTGACAAAACCGGAACCAAAATTGGCGTCGACATGCCAATCCTCAAAGATGGGAATCTCGCGGTCGACGATGGGAAGCTTGACGGTCTTACCCACAAAGGCGGCCTTCTCGGGGTCCTTCGGGGAGACGGCGACGCCCGTGTCGCCAAGCATGGTCTCGGGGCGCGTGGTGGCGACGACGATGTAATCCTGGCCGTTGACCGGCTCGGTCAACGGGTAGCGCAGGTGCCACAGGTGGCCCTTCTCGTCCTTGTACTCGGCCTCGTCGTCCGAGATAGCAGTGGTGCAGTTGGGGCACCAGTTGACGATGCGCTTGCCGCGGTAGATCAGGCCGTCGTGGTACCAGTCGCAGAACACCTTGCGCACGGCCTGGGCGTAGTCCTCGTCCATGGTAAAGCGCTCGTTGTCAAAGTCGACGGAGCAGCCCATACGCTTGATCTGCTCGACAATGATGCCGCCGTACTCGTGGGTCCAGTCCCAGCAGGCGTCGACAAACTTGTCGCGACCGATCTCCAGGCGGCTGATGCCCTCGCTCTTGAGCTTTTTGTCGACCTTGGTCTGCGTGGCGATACCGGCGTGATCGGTACCGAGCACCCAGCGCGTAGACTTGCCGCGCATGCGAGCCATACGGATGATGGCGTCCTGGATGGAGTCGTCGGTGGCGTGACCCATGTGGAGCTTGCCGGTCACGTTGGGAGGCGGAATGGTGACGGTGCAGTCGCCCACGCCCTCACGGCGCTTATAGTAGCCGCCGTCGAGCCACTTCTGCAGGATCGCCGGCTCGTTGGTCGACGGATCGTAGTTCTTGGGCATTTCTTCCATATATCTCTCCCTGTCCCACCGGGGAGGAATGTAGGCCCGAT
>CAJJZM010000072.1:0-10350 GCA_905197595.1 uncultured Collinsella sp. | reverse complement strand
GCTACTTCTTCCGGCGGTGAATCACGTTAATGGCATAGCCGACGAGCATGGCCAAAACGATGACGATAAAGCCAAGGATGGGGTTGTCGTTCACGGGGGTCCTCCTATTTTCCGAGCGGCGAGAATTCGTCGACGATGATATCAAGGCATTGCGGTAGCGCGCGGGCGCCAAAGACGCCGGAGTTGCTGGAAATGATCTCGCCATCAAACTGCATACCGAGCGACGGCGTACAGGTGATCTTGGCTTCCTTGGTCTGGATGATCTTAAACTGCGGGCGGCCGAGCACCTTGCCGGCGGGGTCGAGCGCGGCGGTGATTACCGTGGGAAGCAGCTGTACCGTGCGTACGGGCTCGATGACCGCGATGTCGACCATGCCGTCGTTCATGCGGCAGTTGGGGAACAGGTTGATGTCGTTTTGGATGACAGACGTGTTGCCCGCCATGCAGCAGATGCCGTCGAGTTCCTCGACAATGCCGTCATGCTCAATGGTGAAGTGCGCCACCGTGGGGTTGGGCGTGGCAAGTGCGGAGAGGAAGTAGGCGATCTCGCCGATGTCGTTTTTGGCGGGGGCGGCCTTCATCATGATCTCGGCGTCAAAGCCCGAGCCTGCGATGATGATAAAACCATGGCGCTTCTCGTTGCCGTTCTCGTCGAGCCAAAAGAGCTCGCCCATGTCCACCTTGACCGTGCGGCCGGCGCGGCATGCCTTGGCGAGCGCCGCCGCCTCGGGGGCATTGCCGATGTTGTTAAAGAACAGGCAGGCCGTGCCGGAGGGGAAGACGAGCGTGGGGACGCCGCATCCGCGCATCTGGTCGAGCACGTTGGAGACAGTGCCGTCGCCGCCCGAGACGACCACGCGGTCGAACTCGCGAACGTCTGCCACGGCGTCCTCGGGCTCCATGCCATCGCCGATAAAGCGCATCACGACCTCGTCGCCGCCCTGTGCAAGGGCGTGCGTGAATGCGTAGATTTCATCTGAGCTGGGACCCGATGCCGGATTGTGGATGATAAGGCAGCGCATACTTACGTTCCCGTTCTGTGACTAACCGAGTATAGTTGTAGGGCAATGCCGATATCCTACCCGTGTTTTTTCGGGCCTAACCTTATTCGATGGGTTGATATGTACATTTCCACACATCAGGCTCTACTCGACTTTTGCCAGCGCGCCCGTGAGTTCGACGCGATTGCCGTCGATACCGAGTTTTTGCGCGAGCGCACGTTCCATCCGCGTCTGTGTTTGGTTCAGATTGCCACTCCTGCCGAGAGCGTAGCGGTCGATCCCCTGGTAATCGACGACCTATCGCCGCTGGCCGAGCTTATGGCCGACGAGAGCGTGACCAAGGTCTTCCACGCCTGCTCGCAGGATATGGAGGTCATGCTTCATACCGTAGGCGTGCTGCCGCGTCCGATTTTTGACACGCAGGTGGCCGCCGCCATTTTGGGCGAGCGCCAGCAGATTTCCTACGGCGCGCTCGTGCAGACGTTTTGCGGCGTCTCGCTGCCCAAGACCGAGTCGCTGACCGACTGGTCGCGTCGCCCGCTGACCGATAAGCAGATTGAGTACGCGATCGATGACGTCAAGTACTTGATCGTCGCCTATACCGAGATGATGAGTCGCCTGCGCGAGCTGGGCCGTGTGGACTGGGTGCTCGACGAGTTGCGCCCGCTGGCCGACGAGTCGCACTATCGCGCCGATCGCCACGAGGCGTTCCGCAAGGTCAAACGCATCAATTCGTGCAGCCGTCACCAGCTGGGTATCGCGCGCGAACTCGCCGCCTGGCGCGAGGATCGCGCCGAGCGCCGCAACATCCCGCGCAAGTGGGTCATGTCCGACGACACGCTGCTGGCGCTCGTCAAGCGCAACCCCGTGCGCGTTGAGGAGTTCCGTAGCATTCGCGGAACCGATCAGTTGGGGGAACGTGACGTGGACGGTGCGCTCATGGCCATCAAGCGCGGCGCGAGCTGCCCGCACGATCGCCTGCCGCTCATGGTGCGCGGGCACCGTCAGATCTCGCCGGAGCTGGAGAGCGTGACGGACCTGATGTATGCGCTCATCCGCCTGGTTGCCGAACGCTCGGGAGTGGCGACCTCGGTTATTGCCTCGCGCGATGACCTGGCCGACTACATTGAGCATCCCGAGCAGAGCCCCCTGCGTGAAGGCTGGCGTTTTGAGCTTGTGGGCTCGCGTCTGGACGATCTGCTTTCCGGCAATATGGGACTCACCGTGAAGGACGGAAAGATTGAGTTGTTATAGGGAAGCCTAGTCTGCTGAGTGGGTAGAATGCCTCCAACGTGTAACTCGATTCGGAGGAATTCGCATGCCTTATTACTATGGATACGGCTTTGGCATCGACCCGCTGTACCTGCTGGTTGTTCTTGTCTGCACGGTGCTTGGCCTTGCCGCACAGAACTATATCAACTCGACGTACAAAACCTGGTCCAAGGTTCGCTCGGACGGCGACACGGGCGCCACGGTCGCTCGCCGCATGCTTGACGCCAGCGGCTGCAACGCTGTGGGTATCAAGGGTGTCGCCGGTGAGCTCACCGACCATTACAACCCGCAGGACAACAACCTGTATCTGTCAGACGCCAACCGTTCTGGCGGCTCGGTCGCAAGCGTTGCTGTCGCTTGTCACGAGGCAGGCCATGCCGCGCAGCGTCAAGGCGGCTATGCCATGATGAAGGTGCGCACCGCCCTCGTGCCGGTCGTCAACTTTACCCAGAACACTTGGACCATTGTGCTGCTCATGGGTTTGTTTATGAACATCGCGGGACTCACGACCCTCGCACTGATCTTCTTCTCGTTTAGCGTGCTGTTCCAACTGGTTACGCTGCCGGTTGAGATTGATGCCAGTCGGCGCGCCGTGGCGTATATTGAGCAGTCGGGTATGAGTTCCAAGCAGGTCAACGGTGCCAAGAAGGTCCTGACGGCAGCCGCGCTTACCTATGTGGCTGCAGCGCTCACCTCGATTATTCAGCTGCTCTATCTTATGGCTCGCTACAACAGAAACTCCAACCGATAACAAATTGGGTCGCTGGGCGCCGTGGGGATTTCTGTCCCCGCGGCGCTGTACTATGTGTTGGACTTGAATTTGCGCAGGGCCAGAGCCTTTGTGCACGATAACGAAAGGAGGTTGCGTGGCAGGTTGGAATCTAACCGGCAATGCCGTTTCCGCCGAGTTCGACGGTTCGGACGAGCAGGAGCGTAAGGAGCTCAGCGTGAGCCAGGCGGTAGAGATCGCCGCCGGTGCGCTCGATGCCATTCCGCAGCTGAGCGTTCTGGGCGAGGTCACGGGCTTCCGTGGCCCCAATGCCCGAAGCGGCCACTGCTACTTCCAGATTAAAGACGACTCGGCCGCCGTCGACTGCATCATCTGGAAGGGCGCCTATCTCAAGCGTACCTTCGATCTGCGTGACGGCATGCAGGTGAGCTTTAAGGGCAGCTTCAATCTCTACAAGCCTACGGGTCGCATGAGCTTCGTTGCCCGCTCGTTCTCGCTGGCGGGGGAGGGTCTGCTGCGTCAACAAGTGGCGCAACTGGCCGAAAAGCTACGCCGCGAGGGCCTGATGGACGAAGCGCGCAAGCGCCGCATTCCGGTGTTCTGCTCCCGCGTGGCGGTTGTCACCTCGCTTTCGGGTGCCGTAATCGACGACGTCAAGCGCACATTGCGTCGTCGCAACCCGCTCGTCGAGCTCGTCTGCGTGGGCGCCAAGGTTCAAGGCGAGGGTGCGCCGGCCGAGCTCATTGAGGGCCTGCGCCGCGCCGCTTCCATTGCGCCGGCGCCCGACTGTATTTTGCTGGTGCGCGGCGGCGGCTCCTTTGAGGACCTCATGACCTTTAACGACGAGGAGCTTGCCCGTGCGGTGGCAGCCTGTCCCGTGCCTGTGGTGACGGGCATTGGGCATGAGCCCGATACCTCGATCTGCGACATGGTGAGCGACCGTCGCGCCTCCACGCCAACGGCAGCGGCAGAATCGGTGGCGCCGGCTATGACGGAGTTGGCCGACGTGCTCGAGACGCGCCATCAGCGTCTGGGCGCCGCGATGGCTTCGATGATCGGGTCGGATCAGGTCGATCTGGAAATGCTCGATCAGCGCGGTCGCCGTGCCTGGGATACCTATACGGCTCGCTTGGGTGATGCGCTCGATGCCGCTGCGTGCCGCCCGTGCCTCAACGACCCCACATTTATGGTCGAGCGTCGCGAATCGGAGCTTGCGCTGACTGTCGATCGCCTGTCGGGCGCCATAGTACGCTCGGTCGGGACATTTCGCTCCAACTTTGAGCGCTTGCCCGAGCGTCTGGTTACAAGCACCTCGGGGCTCGATGGTAAGCGCCATGCGCTCGCGCTTGCGAGTTCCCGTCTGGAGCATCAGGGGCGCACGATGCTCAACAAGCCCGCGTCCGACCTGGGCCGAGCTGCCGCGTCGCTCGATGCCCTGTCGCCGCTCAAGGTGCTTGCTCGCGGCTATTCCATCGCGTACAGCGATGATGGTGTGGCTACGAGTGCCAAGACCTTTAAGCCTGGCGACGCCATTCGCGTGCGCATGGCAGACGGCAACGTGGCAGCAACGGTCGATACGGTCGAGTAGCCCGCGTTTCATAGCGATAAACCTTTAGGAAAGGAAACAGATATGGCAGAGAAGACCCCGGTCGAGCAGCTTACGTACAAGCAGGCCTCGCAGGAGCTGGAGCTCATCATCCGCAGCCTGGAGTCGGGTGATATGGAGCTCGAGGAGTCGCTTGAGAGCTATACCCGCGGCGTCGAGCTCCTCAAGAGCCTGCGCACCCGCCTGTCCGATGCCGAGCAGAAGGTCTCGGTGCTCCTTAAGGACGTCGACGGCAACGACGTGCTCGCCGACGGCGAAGCCGCCAACACCGACGACAACCTTTCGTTCTAGCCTTCCCGATCAAATATAATTACCTTGGTCTGTGAGAAAGGAATCAACCATGTGTGATTGCATCTTCTGCAAAATTGCCAACCACGAGATCCCCTCGACCGTTGTCTACGAGGACGATCAGGTCATCGCCTTCGACGACCTCAACCCCCAGGCGCCGGTCCACACGCTCGTGATCCCTAAGAAGCACTACAGCGACATCGTCGACAACGTGCCGGTCGAGACCATGGGCGCCATGGCTCACGCCATCCAGGAGGTCGCCAAGGCCAAGGGTCTGGAGGACGGCTTCCGCGTTATCTCCAACAAGGGCGTCAACGCCGGCCAGACCGTCATGCACTTCCACATGCACGTCCTCGGCGGCAAAAACCTGGGCGAGAACCTCATCTGAGGGCGCGTAGCCCGTCGACTTGGCTGCCTTTGGAGTAATCTATGCAGCTTTCTCAACTCGAATACCTTCAAGCGGTCGCGAACTATGGCGGCGTGCGCAAAGCAGCTCGCGCCGTTCATGTGAGTCCGCAGGCCGTTTCGTCGGCAATCAAAAAGTTGGAATCTGAGTATCAGATTGTTTTGCTCGACCGATCGGCGGGGGAGGCTGTTTTGTCTCCGGCGGGCAGAGAATTTGCGCGTCGTGCACGCGTGATCCTGGCGCAAGTCGACGATCTCAAAAAGTACGCTCAATCGGGGAACGGCGGCGTTTCGCCCGACGGCCATTTCCGTCTTTACGCCCCCTGTCTTCACGGGCGGGGGCGCCTTTTTTCCGAAAACTGGTACGACTCGTTTGAAAGCTCGCACCCTCAGATTCATCTTGATGTGTGGCATCAGCCAACGGCAACATGCTTTGAATCACTTATACTTGGAATTTCGGACGCGGCTATCTCGTTTGAGGAACCACGGGACAACGTCCTTTCTTCAAAATATATGGGTGAAAAGGAGCTCAGGGTTCTTTCATGTCCAGCTGGTCATCAATCTGTTGACGCTATGACCATTCGTGAGTTACTGGGCGGCAGGCTCGCTGTTCCCATTAATTTGTCACCCTGTCTCAATGCAATCAATCAATGTCCCGAAGCTCAGCTGGTTAATTTCCGCTTTCGCGATGTCGAATACGGAAGCAGGGCGCAGGCTGAGTTTCTTCAAGCCGGGGGATTGATATTGAGTTTTTCTGGCTCTTCTCTCGCATCGGATGGATCGGAAGTGAGCGAGTGCTCCATTGAAGCCTCACATGACGTAGCCTTGCCCATCTACTTTTGCTATCGACAAAATGCCTGGACCGATCGACACCAGACGGTATTTCTTCACCTATTGCGTCATCTCGCTTCGTGAGGCCATTTGGCCTCGTGTCGTCAAGTGAATGTTGACGCCCTGCAACACATAGCTGACAGCTTTGCCCTCATGCTTTTCCAAGATTTCGATTTAGATTGCTGACTCTTGGAGGGCGGAGCATGAAAAACCGTACGGTTTTGCTTTATATGACGTTCGTTTTTCTTTCGAACTTCAGCACCATTTTGTATTTTCTGACGGTTTACCTTGAATTCGTCGGATTCTCGATGGTAGCGATTTCTAGCATGATGATTGCATATCAAGTGAGCAAGTTCATCCTTGAAGTTCCCACTGGCTATATTGCTGATAGGTTTGGACGAAAGACGAGCGGTCTCGTTGGCGTCGTGGGAATGCTTGGATACTACGCCGCCCTACTCCTTGTCCGTTCTCCTCTGCTTTTAATCGGCGCGTTTGCTCTCAAAGGTTTTGCCGCTGCATGTGTGAGCGGATCCATAGAAGCGATTTACATTGACAGCGTCTCTCAGGACCAGCTCGTAAGACTTAATGTCGTTGAGCGATTTGTTTTCTATGCCTCTTATGCCATCTCCGCTTGCGTGGGCGGTTTCATTTCGTCTGTCGGTGCATATCTCATTGGTCTTTCGGCAGATATCATCGCCATGGTGTTGACGTTGGTTGTCGTTGTCTGCATTCCTGAGATGCGAAGAGGGGGCACTGCGGGGACACCTGAGCGTGGAATTAGCCCGAAGATGATCGGTGCCGCTATTGCGTGTAACGGAATTCTTCGTTCAGCGTTCATCATGGACTGTTCTCAAGCATTTGCTTTTGTCGCCCTGGAAGACTTTTTCTCACTGTTGCTTGCGAGTCGCGGAATAAATGCCGTCGCTTCGGGTGTGATCATTGCGGTCCAGCTCCTTGCCTCGGCCTCCATGGGGCTTATTGTGCCCAGTGTGATTGCTCATGTCGACAAGGGCCGTTTTGCGCGTATTTGCGGCATCGTGCGCCTTACCCTGACTGCTCTATTTTTGATTCCCTTTACTCCGGTCTATTTGCTGCCCGTGTTCTATGTGCTGCAGACGGTTGCGTACTCGTTGTTTGCCCCAATCAAATACTCAGTTTTCCAAAATGCTGCCGATTCATCGATGCGCTGTTCACTGATTTCGGTTCAAAGCCAGATGGTGGCGGTGGGTGCTGTTCTTTTCTATCTGCTCAACTCTGTGCTGAGTAGCGTTGCGGGCATTCGAGTCGTATTGCTTGTTGCGCTCGGGATTTCTTCCCTGGTGTATGTCCCCGCGCTATTTCGTCTTACAAGTCAAAGGCCATGAGTATTTGGGCACCGATAACTTATATATCAACGCAATAAACCCGAGCGCGAGGGCGTTTGGGTTTATTATTGAAGCGTATGTAACCTGGCGGCGCCACACCGCCTGTTAGTAGGGAGACACATGAACGTTCTGGTCGTCAACGCAGGATCTTCGACCCTTAAGTATCAGGTCATCGATACCAAGTCCCACAAGGTGTCCGCAAAGGGCTCCTGCGAGCGCGTCTGCTTTACCGGCGGTACTTTCACCCACGCTGCCAACGGCTCCAAGAAGGTGACCGAGAACATTGAGTTCCCCGACCACAAGGTCGCCATCGAGGTCGTCCTGAAGGACCTCGAGGCCAACGGCGTCAAGATCGAGGGCATCGGCCACCGTATCGTTCAGGGCGGTTGGTACTTTGGCGATTCCTCCCTCGTCGACGAGGATGTCCTTGCCAAGATTCGCGAGGTCGCCCCGCTGGCGCCGCTGCACAACAACCCCGAGGCCAACGTTATCGAGTACTGCCTCGAGCAGTATCCCGACCTGCCCAACGTCACGGTCTACGACACCGCTTTCCACTTCAACATGCCCGAGGTCGCCAAGACTTACGCCCTGCCCAAGGACGTCTGCGACAAGCTGCACATCCGTAAGTACGGCGCCCACGGCACCAGCTACCGCTACATCTCCAAGAAGGTCGCCGAGATGACCAACGGCGAGGCCCGCAAGGTCGTCGTGTGCCACATTGGCTCCGGCGCTTCTCTGTGCGCCATCGAGGACGGCAAGTGCATGGACACCACCATGGGCTTGACCCCGCTCGACGGCGTCATGATGGGCACCCGCTGCGGCTCCATCGACCCGGCTACCGTGTGCTACCTGCAGCGCGAGGGCGGCTACACCTTCGACGAGGTCGACGAGATGATGAACAAGAAGTCCGGCCTTTTGGCTGTGACCGGCGGCAAGACCAACGACTGCCGCAACGTCGAGGAGCTCGCCGCCGCTGGTGACCCCGATGCTCAGCTCGCCTTCGACATGTTTGTCTACAAGATTGCCGCCAAGGCTGCCGAGATGGCTACTTCCATGTGCGGCATGGACACGCTGGTCTTCACCGCTGGCATCGGTGAGCACGCTCCGGCCGTTCGTGCCGGCGTTGCCGACCGTCTGGCCTTTATGGGCGTCAAGATGGATCATGCCCGCAACGCCCTGCGTGGTGACGGCACTTGGTGCCTGTCTGCCAAGGATTCCAAGGTCAAGATCTTCGTCATCCCCACGGACGAGGAGTTCATGATCGCTTCCGACGTCGAGCGCATCGTCAACGGCAAGTAATTGCAAGAGGGGAGGGGCTGGACGACCGAGCGCCGTTCGGCCCCTCTTTTGTGCTCGTTGGGCGATATGCTTGATAGCTATTTATCAAGTTGTGATAACTTCTTATTAAAATGCGGCCGCCTTAAGGGGTCTGCGTCGACCGTATTGCACTGCAAAGGAGTCTCATGAACGTACTTGTTGTCAACGCCGGCAGCTCAAGCCTTAAATATCAGCTTTTGGATACCGATACCCGAGAGGTTTTCGCCAAGGGCAACTGCGAACGTATCGGTTCGGACATGGGCATCTTTGGCCACTCCGAGAACGGTGGCGCCAAGCAGACCGAGGAGGTCCCTTTCCCCGATCATCACTCTGCTATCGCTCGCGTGCTCGAGGAGCTCGAGAAGACCGACTTTACGATTGATGGCATTGGCCATCGTATCGTTCAGGGCGGCTGGCACTTCGATGATTCCGCAGTTGTCGACGACGAGGTTATGGCCAAGATTCTTGAGGTGGCACCGCTTGCTCCGCTGCACAACTACGGCGAGGCCGCAGCAATCGAGTATTGCCGCGAGAAGTATCCGGAGCTGCCCAACGTCGCCGTCTTCGATACTTCGTTCCATATGACTATGCCCGAGGTTGCCTACACCTACGCGCTGCCCAAGGACGTGTGCGACAAGTACCACGTGCGCAAGTACGGCGCCCACGGCACGAGCCACCGCTATGAGTGGATGATGGCCAAGGAGATCCTGGGTTCGCGCTGCCACCGTCTGCTTTCGTGCCATTTGGGTAACGGTGCTTCGCTTGCTGCTATCGAGGACGGCGTGTGCCGCGACACCACGATGGGCCTCACGCCGCTTGACGGTCTGATGATGGGTACCCGCTGCGGTTCCATTGACCCGGCTACCGTATGCTACCTGCAGCGCGAGGGCGGTTACAGCTACCAGGAAGTCGACGACATGATGAACAAGCAGTCCGGCCTGCTCGCCATTTCGGGTATCTCCAACGACGCCCGCGACATCCGCACGCGCGCCTCCGAGGGCGACGAGCGCTGCCTGCTTGCCTTCGACATGTTCGCCTACAAGGCCATGCAGCAGGCTGGCTCCATGATCGCTTCCATGGCGGGCGTGGACACCATCACCTTTACCGCCGGCATCGGCGAGAACGACTGGTCGATCCGCAAGGCCTTCTGCGACTGCTTTGAGTGGCTGGGCGTACGCATCGACAATAACAAGAACCGCGAGGCCGTGGGCAACGGCCCGCAGGTCATCAGTGCCGCCGGTTCCGCCGTCACGGTCATGGTCATCCCCACCGACGAGGAATACATGATCGCCCACGACGTCGAGCGTCTGGTAGGCGATTCCTTCCAGTGCCGCACGGGCGATGTGCGCCGCCGTCGTGCCGCGGCTGATGCCGCTGATGGCGCCCCGGGCATACTGGTCCCAATGCGGGGCCGCGAGCCCCGTGAGCGCCGGCACGAAATAGACCCCGTTGGTGTCGGGGACCGAGGCAGCTAGTTCCTCGACCTCCGACGAGGAGCGGATGATCCCGAGCCCATCGCGCAGCCATTGCACCACC
>CAJJZM010000071.1:0-10438 GCA_905197595.1 uncultured Collinsella sp. | reverse complement strand
GCAAACTCGTAGCCAAAGGTGCGGTTGCGCGAATGCTCGGAGGTGCAGGTGGCAATGAGGTCACCCATGCCGGCAAGACCCATGCAGGTCATGGCTTGACCGCCGCGGGCGTGCACCAGACGGCTGATCTCGGCCAGGCCGCGCGTCATGATAAGGGCAAGCGTGTTGTCGCCCGCACCAGAACCGGCGGAAATGCCGCACACGATGGCGATGACGTTTTTCATGGCGCCACATACCTCGACGCCGGTCATATCCTGCGACAGGTAGATGCGGAAGGCCGTGGACAGCAGCAGCTCCTTAAAGGTCTCCCCTACCTGCGGATCTTCGCTGGCGATGACGGCGGCAGAGAGCCCGCCGCGGCAAATCTCCTCGGCATGGTTGGGGCCCGAGAGGGCCGCCACACGACGCTCGTTGCCGATCTCGCTAGCAATGACCTCGCTCATAAGCAGGCCGGACTCGGGCTCGATGCCCTTGGTGAGGCAGAGGACCGGAGTTTCGAGATCGATAAACGGCGCTGCCCGATGGCACACGTCGCGCAAGTGCGTGGAGGGCACGGCAATGATAATCGCATCGGCATCGTCGAGCGCCTGGGCGAGCTCGGTCGTTGCTACCACGTTGTCCGGCAGCTCGTAGTCCACCAGATAGCGCGGGTTGCGGTGCTCGCCGTTGATGCCGGCAGCCGTCTGCTCGCTATGGGCCCACATGGTCACGCGCTCGGCTCGCGCGGCGGCAAGGCCGGCGACGGCGGTTCCCCAGGAGCCAGAGCCAATCAGCGCAACATTCACGACTCTCTCCTACTTTTCGTCGGGCTCGGTGACGCGCTTGGTAAACGAGAGCTTGGACTCCTTACCGCACGTGAGCTTTTTGATGTTCGCGCGATGGGCCCACACCACGGTGATGCCGATCATCGCCATGCAAAACTTAAGTCCTAGGCTGCTGTACGGAAAGACTGCGCAGGCGGCGATGGGAAGACCGATGGCCGCGGCAAGCGAGCCCACCGACACAAACTTGGTGATGGCGACGGCCACGATAAACATGCCCAGCAGCGAAAGTCCGATGGGCCAGTACCAGGCGAGGATGACGCCCAGACCGACCGCGATGCCCTTGCCGCCGTGGAAGTTGAGGTACGGCGAAAAGATGTGGCCCCATACGGCCGCCAGGCAGATGACGCCGAGCATCCAATCGCCGGCAGCACCGGGAGCCATAATGCTCGGCGGAAAGCCATAGCCCACGCTCGCGATGAGCGGACGGGCGATAAGGACGCAAATGGCGCCCTTAAGGCAGTCGAGCAGCAGCGTGAGCGCGGCCACCTTGGGGCCGGCTACGCGCAGCGCGTTGGTGGTGCCGATGTTGCCGGAGCCCGCCTTGCGGATATCCGTGTGGTTGAACACGCGGCCCAGGATCAGTCCAAACGGAATCGCTCCGATAAAGAACGAGACCACGGCGCAGATGGCGGTCAGCAGAATCGGATTATGCATCCTTTTGCTCCTTCTTCCTAAAGAAGAGTCGAATGGGCGTGCCGGCGAAGTCGAAGGTCGAGCGCATGCGGTTTTCAACGTAGCGCTGGTAGGTGTCGTTGACCAGGTCGCTGTGGTTGACGAAGAACGTAAACGTCGGCGGGTTGATGCCCGTCTGGGTCACGTAGTGCATACGCAGGCGGCGCTTGCCGTCCACCACGGTATGACCGAACTCGCGCAGGTCGGTGAGGAACGTGTTGAGGCGTGAGGTACTGATCTTTTGCGAGCGCGTCTTTTCGGCCGCGTCGACCATCGACCAGATCTTCTCGACGCTACGGCCAGTGAGGGCAGAGATGCGCAGGTACTGGGCCCAGGGAGCCATGACGCCCAGACGGCGGTCGACGGTCTCCATGCAGGCCTCGCGCTTGCGGTCATCGTCGAGCAGGTCCCACTTGTTGAGCAGCACCACGATGGCGCAGCCGCGCTCGATGGCAAGACCCATGACCTTCTGGTCCTGCTCGGTAACGCCCACGGAGGCGTCGACGACGAGCAGCGCCACGTCGGCACGGTCGATAGCGCGCAGGCCGCGGACCATGGAGTAGTACTCGATGTTCTCGTACACGGTGCTCTTTTTGCGAATGCCCGCGGTGTCGACCATGCGGTAGTGCTTGCCGTTGCGCTCCACGACGGTGTCGATGGCGTCGCGCGTCGTGCCGGCGATGTTCGAGACGATGGAGCGGTCGGCGCCCAGGATGCGGTTGAACAGCGACGACTTGCCGGCATTGGGGCGGCCGATGATGGCGACGTTCAGCGCGTCGGGGAACTCATCGGCGACCTCGTCCTCTTCCTCCGGAAGCAGGGCCACGATATCGTCGAGCAGGTCGCCCGTGCCGTGGCCGTGCAGGGCCGAGAGCGGCGTGGGCTCACCGATGCCGAGCGAATAGAACTCCCAGATGCTGTCGTTCTCGCGATCGGGGTTGTCGAGCTTGTTCACCAGCAGAAAGACCGGCTTGTCGCAGCGCTTGAGCATGCGGGCGACCGACTCGTCCTCCTCGGTGACGCCGGTGCGGCCGTCGACCACAAACAGGATGACGGCGGCTTCCTCGGCGGCGGCGAGGGCCTGGTCGCGGATGGACGTGGCAAAGACGTCATCGCTCTTGAGCGGTTCGATGCCGCCCGTGTCGACGATGGTGAACTCGCGGCCGTTCCAATCGGCCGTGTGGTACGAGCGGTCGCGCGTGACGCCGCGGGACTCGTGGACGATGGCGTCCGAGGTCTGGGCCAGGCGGTTAACGAGCGTGGACTTGCCCACGTTGGGGCGTCCGACGACGGCGACGATAGGTTTCATCTGCTCTCCTTTAATGGGTAGGGTCAGTGGAAGTGTTAGAGTCTGCGGGCACAATGCCAAGGATATGCTCTAGGGTATCGAGCAGCTCATGCGGCATGGTCGACACCACATGAACCTCGGCGCCGCGACTGGTAAGGCTTGCGAGTAAATCGTCACGATGATACTCGTCAAGCGTCATGCCGTCAGCGTTGAACATGAGCTTAGGCACAAAGAGCATAACCCCCGACAGGTCTTGGGGCAGCTGCTCCAGAATGTCACACGCGACGATGAGGCCGGTCACGTCTACGTTGCCGCCAAAGTAGCGGTTCTTGATGGCTGTGACGGTGCCGCCGAGACCATGCGGCGACTCCACAAAGCGGGCCACCGTGTCGCGTGCGCTGGCGCCCGAGAGGCACAGCAGGTGCTGGCTGCGGGCGGCGATGGCCTCGCGGACGCGGGCCAGTCGCTCGGCATCGGTAGCCAGCGCGTCGTCGGTCTCGTCCAGATACGAGCGGATCATGCCGATGCCGTCGTAGTACTGCGGGTAACCGTCGTAAAAGTCTGCCTCGGGAGGATCGATGCCGGCGTCCAGATAGAATTCGTCGCTCATCTGGAAGGTGTGGCGGCCAAAGCGCTCATAGGCGCGATCCTGGAAGGGACGGATCATGGCAATGGTCTCACGCGCTAGCTCGGGCTTGTCGCTGTAGGACCAGCTAAAACGGTTCTGATGCTTGGTAAAACCGAGCGGCACAATGCCCAGACTTGTGATTTGCTCGTGCTCCTCGCAAAAGCGCAGAGTCTTTTCTAGCTCCTCGCCGTCGTTCATGCCGGGGCACAACACAATCTGCGCGTGAATCTCGATGCCGGCGGCCATGATGGTCTCGAGCACGTCCATGCCGCGCTGGGCGTTGCGGCCCATCATGCGGCGGCGGACATCGGGACTCACGGCATGGACCGACACGTTCATGGGGCTCATATTGCGTTCGATGACGTTTTGAACATCTTCGTCGGAGAGGTTCGTGAGCGTGACAAAGTTGCCCTGTAAAAAGCTCAGGCGATAGTCGTCGTCGCGAATGTAGAGCGTGGAGCGGCCGCCCTTGGGCAGCATCGTCATAAAGCAGAATACGCAGGCGTTGACGCAGGTACGCATGCCGTCGAAGATGGGGCCATCGAACTCCAAGCCCCAGTCCTCGCCGGGAAAGCGGTCGAGCTCGACGGGGGTGACAGTGCCGTCGCGCGGGTCGAATACCTCCAGCTCGACGGTATCATCGTCGGCCTCCCAGAGCCACACAATCATGTCGGTGAGCGCCTCACCGTTGACCGTGAGCACGCGCATGCCCGG
This sequence comes from uncultured Collinsella sp., assembly GCA_905197595.1. Taxonomy (GTDB): domain Bacteria; phylum Actinomycetota; class Coriobacteriia; order Coriobacteriales; family Coriobacteriaceae; genus Collinsella. Next base: position 6,312 of record CAJJZM010000071.1, on the reverse strand, counting down.
CTCGATACCCACATCCCACGCGGGCGACTCGGGACGCACGTTCTTTACGAGCGCGCCCTCACCCGGCTCGGGGTCGCGGCTGCGCCCGTAATCGGCCACCTCGGCGGCGTATGCGGGTACGGTCTGGTCCATGATTAGCGGCAAAGCTCCTTGATGCGCGCAACGGCGCGTTCGATGTGTTCTTGCGGGGTGGAGGCTCCGGCGGTGATGCCGATGTGGTGAGCGTCGGCAAACCATGCGGCATTGAGCTCGGAAGCTTCCTCAATGTGATGCGTGCGCTCGCAGGCATCGGCACAAATTTGCGCCAGGCGGCGCGTGTTGCCCGAATTTTTACCGCCCACGACGACCATACAATCACAGCGGTTGGCGAGGGTTGCGGCTGCCTGCTGGCGCTCGCTCGTGGCGGCGCAGATCGTGTTGATCACACGCAGCTCCTGCACGCGCGGGGTGATGGAGGCAACAACCTCGGCCAGGTTCTGCGCGGTCTGGGTGGTCTGCACAACCAGGCCTACCTTGCCCTTGAGCGGCAGTGCGTCCGCATCGGCGGCACAACTCACGACTTGAGCGTCGTCACCAGCATGGCCCAGGATGCCCTCAACCTCGGGATGGCCCGGCTCGCCCACGACTACCACGTGGTAGCCCTCGCGTACCAAGCGCTCGGCCGCCACATGGACCTTCTTCACGTACGGGCAGGTGGCGTCGACCACAGTAAGGTCACGCTCGCGAGCGGCATCGATCACCTGCGGCACCACGCCGTGAGCGCGGATGATCACGGTGCCCGATGCGGCATCGTCTAGGGTCTCAGCCAGACCGACGCCTGCCTCGGCGAGCTCGCGCACCACGATAGGGTTATGGATGAGCGGACCCAAGGTATGGACCTGATTGCACTCCCCTGCCTGCGGCGCAGCGGCCAGCGCCATATCGAGCGCGCGCTGCACGCCGTAGCAGGTGCCGGCGTGGGCTGCAATCTCGATGGTGGGCGCGCCGTCTTGATCAGACGCAGTCGCGGCGGTGTTCGTCATGTTCTCGCTCATGGCTAGAACCTGCCCGGATGCTCGGCGCACAGCTCGTCACGCATGGCGTATACGCGGCTCATGGCCTCGGACTCAAACCAAGCCAGGCGCTCCTTGCGCTTGAGCTCGGCCGGTGCATCGGAAAGCGAGACGGCCTTTCCGGCACGAATCCAGCACTTCTTGGGACGCATGAGCTTTTTGCCCGCAGGCGTGATGTCGGACCAGCCGCAGATGGCGAGCGGGTTGACGGGCGCCTTGCCCATCTGAGCGATGAGCGCAAAACCGCCGTGGACCTCGGGCTTGATCTCGCGCGAGCGGATGCGCGTGCCCTCGGGGAAGATCAGGACGTCCTCGCCGCGCTGCAGCGCATGCTGGGCGGCGCGCAGGCACTTCATATCGGCAGTACCGCGCTCTACGGGGATGCCGCCCACGCGGCTAAAGGCCCAGCGCACAATCTTGCTCTTGGCGAACTCGGACTTAAAGATGGGACGAATGCGGCGGCCGCCAAAGAACAGCGCCGTCTCCACGGCCAAGAGCTCAGCCATCGAGGTGTGGTTGCAGATGACCACGCTGCCGCGGCCTTCCTGGCGCTCAAACAGCAGGTCAGCGTCCTCGACCTTCCAATGCCACATGAGCTTGGAGAAGGCCCAAAGGATGGCCATGACTACGACGACGGTGCCGCGGATGAGCGCCGGGAACTCGTCATAGGGGGCGTTGTAATAGTCCTCGGGCGTCTGCTTAAACAGGCGCATGGGCTACCTCCTTTGGTTGATGAGGTCCTCGATAATGCGGACGACCTCGTCGATGGTATGGGCGGTGGAGTCGACGTGCACGGCGTCCTCGGCGGGCACGAGCGGGGCGACCTCGCGGCTGCTGTCAAGCTTGTCGCGCTGCTTAAGGGCGTCGAGAGTCTCGTCGACCTCGGCCTCGAGCTGCTCGGCAGTAAGCGGCTGGGCGTCGTTTTGGTGACGCTGCAGCACGCGGCGGCGGGCGCGCTCGCGCGGGTTGGCGGTCAGGAAGACCTTGACCTGCGCGTTGGGGAACACGACGGTTCCGATGTCGCGACCCTCGGCCACGATATCGCGGTCCTCAGCGGCTCGGCGCTGGTGAATGAGCATGGCGGCGCGCACGCCCGGGTAGGCCGAGACCTTGGATACGTTGGCGTCGACCTGCGGGGTACGAATGGCAGCCGAGGCGTCCCGGCCGTCGATGGTCAGGCGTGTGTCTTCGCCAGTGCCGTTGGTAAAGCGGATTTCGATCTGCTCGGCGAGGGCGTCGATGGCCGCCTCGTCGTCCAGGTCGATGCCGCGGTCGAGCGCGGCGAACGTGACGGCGCGATACATGGCGCCCGTGTCGAGCTTGTTAAAGCCCAGCTGGCGGGCGATCTCCTTGGCGATGGTGGATTTGCCGGAACCGGCGGGGCCGTCGATGGCGACGATCATGCAATGCTTCCTTTCGATGGTTGACGTGCTGGTATGGTTCGGGGCGCTGGGGCGCGGCGGGTTGCCTAGCCTGTGTAGCGCTCGCGGTAGGTGTTGCGCTTGGGTGCGGAGCCGTGGCTGCCGTGGTGACGCGTGCGGCTGGCGGGCGTATCTTGGGGCTTGCCGCCGTTGCGCTTGGCGCTCGCCTGCTTGGGCGGGATGCCGCCGCTTTTAAGGATCTGCACCTCGCGGTCGGTGAGCTCGCGCCACGAGCCCTTGGCCACGCCCTCGAGCTCAAGGCCGGCAAAGTTGCAGCGATGCAGGCGGATTACCGGATGGTGGATCTTGCTCAGCATGCGCTTGACCTGGTTCTTGCGACCCTCGCGGATGATGACCTCCACGGCGGTGGTACCGGGCTTGACGCCTTGCGGTGCCACAGCCTCTGCCTCGCGCGCGTTGATGACGCGGCAGATCGCCGGCTGGCACAGGCCGTCGTCGAGCTCGATGCCACGGCGGAGCGGTCCCAAGTCGCGATCGGTCAGGTGGCCGTCCACGAGTGCCTGGTAGGTCTTAAAGACATGCTTGCTGGGGTGCAGCAGGTCCTGCGACAGGTCGCCGTCGGTGGTAAAGAGCAAAAGGCCTGTGGTGTCGCGGTCCAGGCGGCCCACCGGAAACAGGCCCGGAAATCGATCGCGCGGGACCAGATCGGCCACGCACGGGCGCTCCTGCGGGTCGCTCATGGTAGTGAGGTAGCCGGTCGGCTTGTAGAGCATCAAGTACACGGCGCCCTGGTTGAGCTTGACGGGCATGCCGTCGACCTCGATGTGATCGTGGTCGACATCGACCTTGGTGCCCAGCTCGGTCGCGACCTCGCCGTTGACGGTCACGCGGCCGGCGGTCATTAGGTCCTCCGAGCCACGGCGGCTCGCCACGCCCGCGCGCGCCAAAAAGCGCTGCAGGCGCATGGTGTGCGGATAGACGGGCTGGGCGTCGGTGGCGGGTACTGCGTTACCCATGGCGCGCGTCTCCCCTACTTCGTTAGTCCTCGTCATGCAAATCCTCCGAGGTCTCGTCGACGACCAGGGTTTCCAAGTCCTCGACTGCCTCAACATCTTCAACATCGGTATCGAGCAGCTCGCGCTCTTCGTCCAGATCCTCGGCCTGTTCCTCGAGCGTGGACTGAATGCTGCGGCCGCTCAGGCGCTCACGGATAAATTGACGCGACTGCTCGTCGGGGGCAAACTGCTCCAGATCGGGCAGGTCGCGGGTGGAGCGTAGACCGAACTTCTCCAAAAAGGCGTTGGTCGTGCCGTAAATGATGGCTTGACCGCGCTGGGGGTCGCGGCCGAGCTCGCGCACCAGGCCCTTGTCGACGAGCGACGCGATGACGCCGTCGGAATTGACGCCGCGGATGCCCTTGACCACCTCGCGCGTCACAGGCTGGTGGTATGCGATGACGGCCAGGGTTTCGAGCGCCGCTTGCGACAGCTTTTGCGTGTCCCAGCTCAACACATAGGCCTCGACTACGCCGTGGTAGGCGGGGTGCGTAAACAGGCGCCAGCCGCCGGCGACCTCGCGCAGCTGAAAGCCGCGGTTGGCCTCCTCGTACTCAACCTTGAGCTCGGCGAGCAGCGACGCGCATTCGCCGGGGGCGATATCCAGCGCACCTGCCAGCGCGGGCGCGCTCACCGGGTCGCTCGACACCAGCAGCAGCGCCTCGAGGGCGCCTTTGAGGCTGTTTGCCTCCAGCGTTGAAAGGGTTGACATGGTTGCGGCTCCTATTCGGTGAGCTCGGGGCCCTTGCCGGGCACGTATGCCTCGGCGCCCTCGACTCGGTTGATGCAGATGGTTCCGAAGATCTCGTCCTGGCTCAGCGTGAGCGAGCCGCGCTTGGCGAGCTCGAGCATGGCCAGGAAGGTGACGACGAGCTGCTCGGTGGTGGCGTCGCCGTCCAGCAGCTCACGGAAGGTGCAGGTTTGGTGTGCCATGGTAAAGCGATCGACCGAGGCCACGGTCAGGTCGAGCGGCACACGATGCGGCGCCACGTGCTCGGCTTCCAGCAAGAAGGTCTGTCGCTTGCCGTCAAGGTCGGCACAGATGACGGCCAGACCGCGTAGGGTGATGCCGGCCAGGTAGTCGGGCATGAGCCCCAGGAACTCGGGGTCGGGGCCGGCCACGCGCGGGTGCATGCGGCTTTCGGCCTGCATGCGGGCACCGAGGGCCGCAGCCGCGCCTTTAAACTGCTTGTAGGCAATCAGGCGCTGGATTAGGACCTCGCGCAGGGCATCGCCGTCGAGGGCACTGAGTTCCTCGAGGTCTTCGTCGAACTCGTCATCGTCGTCATCAGCTTTGCGCGGTGCCTCCTGGGGCACCAGCGAGGCGGCCTTAATGTCCAGAAGGGTTGCCGCGACCAGCAAGAAGTCGCTCGCCACGTCTAGGTCCAGCGCCTCGATGCGCTCGGCCTCGGCAAGGTACTGCTCGGCCACCTCGCTGATGGAGATGGCGCCGATATCAACTTTTTGGCGGGTTACCAGCTGCAGCAGCAGGTCGAACGGTCCGCTGTAGACCTGCGTCGACACGCGATACGACATCTTCGACCTCCTTTGACGGCGCCTTCGCGGCGCGGTTTGGGTGCATGTTGCGACCGTTTTGCACGGTCGACCTGTAAGTTTACCTTAGATGCCGGCGATTGCGAAGTTGAGCAGCTGCTCAGCAAGCGGATACACGGTAACGTCGAAATAGCGGCCGATCACGTCGATACCGGTCCACATAGGCAGTAGGTACAGCACCAGGATAAGGATGGGCATAGCATATTGCTGTAGACGGTAGTAGTTGGCGAGCGCCTTGCCTTTGAGGAACGGCACGATAATCGACGAGCCGTCGAGCGGCGGAATGGGGATGAGGTTGAAGAACGCGAGTGACAGGTTGACCACGATAAACGTGGCGCCGAAGTTCATGATCTGTGACGCCAGGGCAAAGGACATGCTGGAGTAGAGGCTGCCGTATGCTAGTCGCATGAAGGCTGCGGCAAGACACGCAAGTGCGATGTTCGATGCGGGGCCGGCTGCGCTCACCAGGACCTCGTCGCGCTTGGGGTGTTTGAGGTTGTTGAGGTACACGGGCACGGGCTTGGCGAAGGCGAACACCGGGCCACCGGCTGCGAGCATGAGCAGCGGCAGGATGATGGTGCCAAACGGGTCGATATGGTTGAGCGGGTTGAGCGAGACACGACCGCGCGATCGGGCCGTCTTGTCGCCGAGCGCCCAGGCTGCGGCGGCGTGCGCACTCTCGTGGATAACGATGCCCACGATGACGGCGACGGCGCTGGCAAGCAGGTTCATGAGGTAGCTGCTGGACATATCGCTCCCCTAGCGGACGCGGCGCGAGGCGCGCGTGAGCAGGTAGTCGATCACAAACAGGATCACGGCGACGATGGCGTAATCCAGGCGGAACACGCCGCCAAAGGCCGACGTGATGACGCCATAGCCGGCGATGGCGCTCGGCAGTGCGCGCGAAAGCTCAACGACAAAGCCTACGATCTGCAGCTTGGCGGTGAGACCGCTAAAGCACAGAAGCACGGTCATCGCGCTCATAAAGATGCCGCAGATGCGACAGGCGATGGCGATGATGCTCATCGCCACGGCAGCGGCCTTACGAGAGTTCACGCGCGGTCTCCTCTTCGATCTGGGTGGAAAGCTCCAGCCATTCGTCCTCGAGCTTGGGCAGCTCTTGCTTAAGGCCGTTATATTCCCCCAGCGCGGCGTTGAACTTGTCTTGATCGGCATAAAGCTCTTCGCTCGCCATCAATTCCATAAGCTCGTCATAGCGGGCGCGCTTTTTGTCGAGCTCCGTCTCGATCTTCTTGAGCTGGTTACGCA
>CAJJZM010000070.1:0-10447 GCA_905197595.1 uncultured Collinsella sp. | reverse complement strand
CTGCTCAGCCATACCGACGACGCCATAGCACGTCATCGCGGCATAACCGGCAATAAAGGCAAACGATGAGCCCAAAAATGCCGGCACCTTACCACGCGACAGGAAGTGGAACAGCAGCGTGCCCAAGCCGGCAAACAAAAGCGTTGCCGACACCGAGAGGCCGGTGAGCACGGGCACCAGCACCGTGGCGCCAAACATGGCAAACAGATGCTGCAGGCCGAGCAAAAACATGCGCGGACGGCCGAGCGATGACGCATCGTAGATGGCATCGGCGACGGCGGGCGTCGAAGACTGGGACATGGATGTCCTTTCGAATGGAAGGGCGATCAGGCATATCGGATAACCTGCCCGAACGATACGATCCGAACCATTGTACGTGATATGCCATGTCTCGCACGCGCCGTCACCTGCAAACGGTAGCGTTACTTCCAAACGCGCTCGGAAATGCGCTTGACCAGCGCGATCTTTGCCCACTGTTCGTCCTCGGTCAGTTTGTTGCCAATCTCACAGCTGGCAAAGCCGCACTGGGGCGACAGGTACAGGTTCACGAGCGGCACATACTTTGCGGCCTCGTGGATACGTTCGACGATGGCATCCTCGTCCTCGAGCTCAGCGGCCTTGGTGGTCACCAGGCCCAGCACGACCTTCTTGCCGGGAGCAACATACTTGAGTGGCTCAAAGCCACCGGCGCGCGGCGTATCGAACTCAAGGTAGAACGCGTCGACATCCTCGTGCGCAAACAGGTACGGTGCAATGGGATCGTAACCACCCTCGAAGGCATACGTGGAGTGATAGTTGCCGCGGCACACGTGCGTGTTGATGACCAGATCGTCGGGCTTGCCCTCGATGGCGGCGTTGTTGAGCGCCACGCCCAGCTCGCTTACCTTTTGCAGGTCGACCGGGCTCATGCCGGTCTTTGCCACGAAATCGGTGTCGCAGTAGATACCCCAAGTACAGTCATCAAACTGGATATTGCGGCAGCCTGCTGCGTACAGGTCGGCAATCACGGTGCGGTATGCTGCCGCGATGGCATCGGCGAGCTCTTCGTCGGTCTTGTAGACGGCGCGCAGACTCTCCTGCTGGCCATCGCAACGGTCGAGCGTGACTTCGGAGAATGTCTGGATCGGTGCCGGAATGGTTTGCCGTGCGACCTGGCCCTCCCCCTCAAGCGCCTTGACGAACTTAAAATGCTCGACGAACGGATGATTCTTGCCGCCAATGGGACCGGTTACCACGGCGGTGTCGGCGGTAGTCTCCTCATCGTGGAACATATAGCCTGTACGCGAGGTGCGGCGCTCAATGCCGTTAAGGCCCCACATAAAATCGAGGTGCCAGTAGCTGCGGCGGAACTCGCCATCGGTGATAACTTGCAGGCCGGCGGCCTTCTGCTTTGCCACCAAATCGCGAATGGCCTCGTCCTCGACGGCCTTAAGCCCCTCGGCATCAAGCGTGCCTGCCGCATAGGCAGCGCGGGCATCCTTTACGGCCTGCGGACGAAGAAAGCTGCCGACGATATCAGCGCGAAACGGCGCGTTCGATTGAATTGAAGTGCTCATAGATATCTCCCTTTGCATTGGTTGCTTTACTGGGACAGAGTATGAGCGCTTATATGGCCATCGTAAAATATACGTTTATATAGGTTTGTTATTAGTTTTTTCTATACTGAGCAACAGTGGAGCTCAGCCTCACATGGGTATCTCGAAGTGAGCTAAATATGCTGACGAATCGCTTCGATATAGGCCTGCCCATAGCGCGTGAGCGTCGTATTTTTGCGCGTGATAATGCCGATCTCCATGTACTCGTCTACATCGAGCGGAATCGAGATAATACCGGGGCCGTTAAGCTCATGGCTGATCACGCCCGAACACACCGTGTAGCCGTTAAGGCCCATAGCTAGGTTGAACAGCGTCGCACGGTCGCGCACGCGGATATTCTTGCGGCGCTCAAAGGTCGAGGTCAGCTCCTCAGAATAATAAAACGAGTTATAGCTGCCCTGCTCATAGGACAGGAACGGGTAGTCTTCCAAGTCCTCGAGCGTCACACTCGAGCGGCACGCCAGCGGATGGTCGGCGCACACGAAGACATGCGGCGTGGCGCAGAAGAGCCCTTCGAACACGAGCTCGTTGGCCGCCAACATGCGCTCGATGACCTCGCGATTGTGCTCCGACAGATACAGGATGCCGAGCTCGCTTTTCATGTGCGCGACGTCCTCGATAATCTCGTGGGTTTGCTCCTCGCGCAGGGTAAAGTCGTAGCGCGCGGCATCGAACTCGCGGATCACGTCAACAAACGCGTTAACGGCAAAGGAATAATGCTGACAGCTCACACTAAAGTGCGGCACCTGCTCGGATGCGCCCTTGTACTTGCCCTCGAGCAGGTCGGCCTGGTCGAGCACCTGGCGTGCGTAGCCCAAGAAGGTCTCGCCCTCCTCGGACACAATGACACCCTTGTTGGTGCGCTCAAAGATGTGCACACCCATCTCGTTTTCGAGATCGCGGATCGACGCGGTAATCGAAGGCTGCGACACAAAGAGCCGGCGCGAGGCTTCGGTAATGCTGCCGCATTCGGCAACTTTGACGACATACCTGAGCTGCTGAAGCTTCATAGCGCCCTCCCTAGACGTTCGTGACGCCAAGACCCGCCGCGTCCATCTGACGCATAAACGGCGGCATCTCCCCCGTCGCGGCGCAGGCGGCAATCTGATGCAGAGCCCCGGCAACCGCATCGTCTGCCGCAGCGCCGATATGCCAGCGCGCGGCAGCCGTGACGGCCTCGTTGGCATTGGCGACTGCAACGGAGTTGGGGACGGCACCGATCATGGGCAGGTCGTTATCGGAATCGCCAAATACGGCCACCTCGTCGGACGTCAGGTCCAAAGCGCGCGCCAGCTCCAGCGCAGCACAACCCTTGTCCCAACCTGCTGGAAGAATGTCGAACAGGCGCACACGATTGTTGGGAAACACGAGCGAGAGTTCCGGCACCTCGGCGGCAACGCGCTCGCGTAGCTCCGCGAGCTCCTCACGCGAACGAGCACTCCAGATATTCGCCTTGAACACCGGCGCATCATCGACGACAGGACGGCACGGGGCCTCTTCGCCCTTGAGCCATGCGTTGCCGCCCGACTTCATGGCGCGGCGCACACGCTCGGGATCGCTCGTCACGCAGTAGGCATCGTTATTCCAAAAGTCATCGCCCAGGCTGTAGACCTTCAGATACGTATCGTCGGTCTCTTGCTCCAAGTAGTCAGCCAAGCGCATAAGGGCGGCGTTGTCGGTCGCATGCGAGGCTACCACCTCGCCGTCTACAAACATGACCTGGCCGTTGCAGAACGCGCCGGTCGAGAAGCACTCGGCGCGATTGCGGAACATCCAGCCCATCGCGGACGGTTGGCGACCCGAAACCGGACCAAAGTGCAGACCCGCCGCCTGCATGGCATGAATGCCCTCGATGGCGTAGTCGCTGGCGCCGTCATGCCCGGCTGGAATCAGCGTATCGTCCATATCGGTCAGCACAAGTTTAATCATAAGGTCCCCCGTCATTTTCACCGTAACCATTGTAACGACCTACAAATTAGGGACAGGTTTATTTTGGCAGGTTTTATCTGGGAAAATGCAGCGCCCCAGTTGCCACCTGCCAAAATAAACCTGTCCCTTTTTGGCAGGTGCGCTAGTATAGGGAGCAACAGATTCGATGCGGGAGTGCCGGCGGTGCAAACCACAAGGCTGAGAGGGCATGGGGCCCAATCCTTTGAACCTGTCAGTTAATGCTGGCGTAGGGAGCATGCCGCCTTTACAGGGGCGCTGTCTATGCACAGCGCCCCTTTTCTATGCCAAGGAGGCATGTGCAGTGATCAATTCGGAACAGCTCAAGCAAAACGTAGTCAAGGCCGTGGAGGAGATTCGCGCCACCAATCCGATGGCCGGCTCCATCACCAATACGGTGACGATTGATTTTGTCGCCAACGCACAGCTCGCCGTGGGCGGATCGGCCGCCATGGTCTACCTGCCCGACGAGGGCGAGGCGCTCGTTGCCGGCGGCGGCGCCATCTATCTCAATATGGGCACGCTCTTCCCCATCTACGAGCAGACGATTCCCCGCGCAGCCAAGGCGGCGCATGACGCCGGCAAGCCCTGGGTGCTCGACCCGGTGGGCCTGGGCATCGGTAGCCTGCGCACCCAGTTGGTAAACGAGCTCAAGCAGTACAAGCCCGCCATCGTGCGCGGCAACGCCTCCGAGATCATCGCGCTTGCCGCCCTATGGAACCTTGAGGGTGAGGCAGCCGACCTCAGCCGCGCCCGCGGTGTCGACACCACCGATACCGTTGATGCCGCCCGCGATGCCGCCGTGGCGCTCGCTCGCTACACTGGTGGCGCCGTAGTTGTCTCGGGCGAGGTTGACCTGATCACCGACGGCACGACCGTGGCCAAGTCCCATGGCGGCAGCCCGCTCATGTCCAAGATCACCGGCTGCGGCTGCTCGCAGGGCGGCGTGCTGGCCGTGTATGCCTGCGCCGGCGACCCGTTTACGGCAGCCATCTGCGGCACCGCGGTCTACAACGTTGCCGGCACGCGTGCCGCCGCTGTCGCCGATGCCCCGGCAAGCTTTAAGGTCGCCTTTATTGACGAGCTCTACCGCGCAACTGCCCAGGACATTGCCGATAACCAACTCGAGCTCGAGGAGGCATAAGCCATGTCCGAGCCCGCAACCAGCACCGGCATGAACACGTTGGTCGCCGTGGCCATCGCCCCGTGCGGTACCGGCGACGAGCTCTCCGCCGAGGTCGCCGAAGTCGTGCGCGTCATTCGCGAGAGCGGCCTTCCCAACCGCACCACCTCGATGTTCACCGAGATCGAGGGCGACTGGGACAAGGTTATGCAGGTCGTACGCGATGCGACCTTTGTGTTGGCGAGTAAGGGCATCCGAACCGAAGTCGTACTCAAAGCCGATATTCGACCCGGATTTACCGACACCATGACCGGCAAACTCGAGCGCATGGAAGCACAGATCAAAAAGCAGGAGGAAGCACGATGAGTATCCGCGACAACCTTGATATCTCGGCCTATCTGGTACTCGGCCCCGAAAACACGCTCGGGCGCCCCGTGGGCGATGTGGTGGCGCAGGCGCTCGACGCCGGCTTTACCTGCATCCAGGTGCGCTCCAAGGTTGCAAGCGCGCGTGAAATCATTGCGCTGACCGGCGACGCCGCGCAGGCAATCGCACAGGCCGGCAAGACCGGTCAGGTCGCCCTGCTGATCGACGACCGCCTGGACTGTGTGCTTGCCGCGCGCGAGCAGGGTATTGCTGTCGACGGCGTGCACGTGGGCCAAAGCGATATTCCCGTCGAGGTCTGTCGCAAGCTGCTAGGCCCCGACGCTATTGTGGGTCTTTCGGCCCGTTGCGAGGAGATGCTCGAGTACGTCAAGACCGCCGACATGAGCCTGGTCGACTACCTAGGCGTGGGCCCGCTCCACGAGACCGAAACCAAGCGCGACTGCGGACGTGCGGCAGATGGCTCGATCATCACCAAGAGCTTTGAGGACCTGGCCGCCCTCCATGCGGCAAGCCCCGTGCCCATTGTGGTGGGCGGCGGCGTCAAGAAAGCCGACCTGCCGCAGCTCAAGGCCACCGGCGTCGATGGCTTCTTTGTCGTGAGCGCCGTCTGCAGCGCCGACGACCCCTACGCCGCAGCCAAGGAGCTCGTCGATACCTGGCAACAGGCATAGGCATAGGCTGAGCAGCTGCTCCGCAGCCTCATATCTTCAAGAGCGGAAAGCGCATCCCAGTTTGGACGTCCATTCTGGGATGCGCTTTCCGTATAGAGGGCCAGTGGGAAACTGCATCCCAGTCTGAACACATATTCCGGGATGAACTTTCCGCCACGGGCCTCTCGCGGAAACCGCATCCCATTCCAAACGCTCATTCCGGGATGCGCTTTCCGCCGCAGCCCCTACTCCGCCAGATACGCTTCCAGCGCCGGCAAGGTCGCCTCCGCATCGTGACGGCCGATCTGATAGATGCGCTCGAGCTCATCGGGCTCGCGGCACAGCGACGGCACCTTTACCGATTCGCTCGGCCGCACCACAAAGATCTCGCCGGCTGCCTCGCGACGTGCCAGGTCATCGAGCGTAGCATTGTAGACCTCATGCCGATGCTCAAGCGCTGCGACAAACGCCGGGTAGTGGCGGAACACGCGACGCAGCATAGGCATCACGCTATTGGGCTGCTTTACAAAGCCCGCCGGCTGCGTCAGCACCACTACGTTGCGGTCATAGCCCTGCGCAAACAGCCAAGCGCTGGGAATGGAATCGGCAACACCGCCATCCAAGTACTTACGACCCTCGATGGCAACTGGCCGTGTTGCCACCGGAATCGCCGACGACGCCCGGATCCACTCGATATCGCGCTCGTCGCCATAGGGCAGGTCATGGTAGACGGCCTGCCCCGTCTTAAGATCGGTACATACGCACGTAAACCGCATGGGGCAGGCGCGATATGTCTCCAGATCGATGGGATCGCGCTCGATGGGTACCTCATGATAGGCAAACTCGGCATTGAACATATCGCCGGTTCGCAGCCAGCTGGTCACGCTTGCATAGCGCTTGTCGGCACAATAGGCCTTGTTGTAGCGAATGGCGCGGCCGATCTGGCGCGATTTAAAGTTGTAGCCAAACGCCGCGCCCGCCGAGACACCCACCATATGGTCGCAGGTTAAGCCATGCTCCATCCATACGTCGAGCACGCCCGCCGTATACATACCGCGGTAGCCGCCTCCCTCGAGCGCAAGCCCCACCGTGCACGTCGTATCTGGCTGTGCCATGCAACCATCTCCGTTTCTGCGTTTTAAACCGGAACAAGTATACCCGTCAACATATACCGACTCAGTCGCATTTATATCGAGCATCGCATCGTCACGCTACCGATTGGCGAATAATAGCCGCCCGCGGCAGGGGCACCCATATACAATCCTCTATTGTTGTTTATACTACTCAATAGTTATCAGCAGCGCACACGGACCGACATATTAAACCAGCGACGCAGCAAGGCGGGGGCCTGGATACACGCAAAGCGTTGAGCAGCAACGCGTGTGTACAACGAGCTCGCCCGACGCAATACACCCCGACCTCAGAAAGCCGCTTACAGCATGGATATCGCCAGCAATTACACCGAGACGCTCGAAAAGACCATCCGTGACCTTCTCGAGCGTCAGGACGATCTGATCAGGACTGCCTTTACCGACGAGCTTACCGGTCTTGGCAACCGCGGCGGCTTTACCCGTTCCCTAGAGGAAATCTGGGAGCAGGAATTGCCCGTAACCATGGCGTTTATCGACATCGATAACCTTAAGCACTGCAATGACATCTTTGGACACGACGAGGGCAACCGCTATATCTTGCAGGTGAGCCTCTATCTCAAGCTGTATATGAAGGTGGACGAGGCGGCATTTCGCCTGGGAGGCGACGAGTTTGCCATCCTGTCCACAATCGCGACCGAGGATGACCTTGCCGAACGTCTGGAGCACTGTCGAGAGGTCCTGCTCAAAAATAACGATTCCGAGATGCCTCACTCGTTAAGAACAGGGTTCTCATAAACTTAGTCCTCTTTTAATTTTTCAAATTTCTGATTCTATGTAAGATGATAAAACATCAATTCATACCGAAATAATCCCATAATGTTAGTTATTTTGTTTTTTTTCAATACAGCTTACCATTATTATCACTATTCCGCGAGTATTAGATGACCTTAAATTCAATCTCTCCTTCTTGTATCTAACAAATATATTCTACTACCCCTGTTGTTTTTACTTTCTAATATACTTTTATGGTTAACTCATTGAAATCTACTATCAACAAAATCCAGCATTAAATTCTCTTCTCAGATTTTCGCACTACCATGCACATTTTTATAGAAATTATCAATACTATCTATTTTTTGTACCATTAGAAGTATCAATCCTTGTTCTACATTTCTTATTGCTACTAGACTTTCGTAAAGATGTTCTGTTTTGCTTTTTCAATTTTTTATTCATTTTTTGAAGTTTTTTATATGCATCTTGAAACTTTTTTTTCTTTTCATCTGTCAATCCAATTTTGGAGTAATAATAAATATTCATCCACTGCTCGGCCGTGATTAACGTATATGAATTTGAAAGACTAATTCTATTGGCTTTTCCCAATCTTTTGATTTGCTCATTAGAAAATAAAATGGTCAGGTAGAATAAGTTTCGCAAAAAGACAAAGAGACATGGTTTGCAGATGTCTGGTAGAATGAAGTTGCGACACCACCATTCGAAAGGAGACAGCAAACCATGTCCGAAAAGATTGTACAGCTAAACGAAGAAGTTATCAAGGGGCAGCTCAAGGAACTTGTGCGCGGAAGCGTAGAGGAAACCCTCAACGAGCTGCTGGAGGCCGAAGCGGAGAAGCTGACCCAGGCGGCCCGGTACGAGCGCAATGAGCAACGCCAGGGCTACCGCAGCGGCCACTACAACCGCAACCTTACCACCACTTCTGGGGATGTCACACTCAAGATGCCCAAGCTCAAGGGGATCTCCTTTGAGACTGCCATCATTGAGCGGTATCGCCGCCGGGAGAGTAGCGTGGAAGAGGCTCTCATTGAGATGTACCTGGCTGGCGTATCCGTCCGGCGTGTAGAGGATATTACCGAGACTCTCTGGGGCAGTAAGGTCTCTCCCTCCACCATCAGTGAGCTGAACAAGAAAGCGTATGTCCACATCGAGGATTGGCGTAACCGTCCTCTGCAAGGCGGGCGGTATCCGTATGTCTATGTGGATGGGATCTATCTGCGCCGCAACTGGGGTGGAGAGTTTGAAAATGTGGCCATCCTGGTGGCAATCGCGGTCAATGAGGACGGATATCGTGAGGTTTTAGGTGCCGCCGAGGGCATGAAAGAGGACAAGGCCAGTTGGATCAACTTCTTCCAGTGGCTGCGTGGCCGTGGCCTGGACGGCGTGAAACTCATCGTTGGAGATAAGTGCCTTGGTATGCTGGAGGCCGTGGGCGAAGTGTTCCCTGAAGCCAAATACCAACGCTGCACCGTCCACTTTTACCGTAATGTGTTCTCTGTCACACCTCGCTCCAAGGTGAAACTGGTAGCCAAAATGCTCAAGGCGATCCACGCCCAGGAGAGCAAAAAAGCCGCTCGTGAAAAGGCCAGGGCCGTAGTGGAGGAGCTGTGTTCCATGAAGCTGAAAGAGGCTGCTAAGAAGGTGGAGGACAGCATCGAGGAGACTCTGACCTATTGTGATTTTCCCAGTGAGCATTGGACCCGTATCCGCACCAACAATGTCATTGAGAGGCTGAACCGGGAGATCCGCCGCCGTACTCGTGTAGTGGGCAGCTTCCCGGACGGCAACTCTGCCCTTATGCTGGTCTGTGCCCGGCTACGCCATGTAGCTGGCTCCCAGTGGGGCAACAAAAAGTACATGAATATGAAGCACCTGGAGGCCGCCATTGAGGATGCCTCCATTGCCGGCTGACTCCATTCATGCCAGAGCTTGCAAACTAAAGTGCGAAAAAATCTTGACACGACCTGTTTTGTCCGCTGGAACAATGGCAGATCAGCAGTTTCCCGTCCTCTCTCCGGCCCACCACGATCCCTACATGGGAATCATCCGGGTAGAAGGCCAGGTCTCCGGGCTGCGCGTCCGCCTGAGAAACAGGCGTGCAGTAGGAGTGCTGGGCGGTGGCACCGCCGCCACGGCCCAGGATGTATTCGCCGCCCGTGATGTTGTAGAAAATCCAATCCATCATGCCGGAGCAATCCAAACCGTAGGGGCGGTAGGTGCCGGTGGTGGAACTGCCCGCGGCGGTCACTTCCCGGAGCGTCCCCCACCGGCTGTCCCAGCCAATGACCAGGGATTTTCCGCCCCAAAAATATCCCACCTTCCCAACCAGGGAAAGCGCGGTTTTCACCGCCTCCTTCCGGGCCTGGTCCAGGTCGGCGGGCAAGGCGCGGATCACCTCCAACAGATCGGCGCTGGTAATGGTGAGACTCCCGGCCAGGGAGGCCAGGGCCGCCTGGTCGGACAGAAGTTCCGTCAAGGCGCTGTTCTGTTCATCCGTGAAAGCGTAGACGGCCCGCATTTCATCGGCGGTCTTAGGGGTAATGGTGATATGCAGGATGGATTCTGTCCACCCCTCACTGTCCTCGCCGCCCGGATGGTCTATGGTCTCTACTTTAGATGTGATCTCCGTCATGTCCCAAAATACGGCTTTCAAACGGTCCACCCGGTCCTGGTCCAGCGTGGCCACATCCACGCCTGTGTCCTTCCCAGCCGTATGGACGGCGAACACAGCCAGGACCTCGGCCCAGTCCGGCCCCTGGCCGTGGATCACAATATCGTCGTAGCCCCCCGCCTGCAACGCCTCCAGCTTGGCGTTGTATTCCACATTAACCGCGGCAACCGCCTGTGAGACGGAGACGGTCT
>CAJJZM010000069.1:0-10471 GCA_905197595.1 uncultured Collinsella sp. | reverse complement strand
ATTCTTGCCCCTTTGGGACAGCTTCTTGTTGGGGCGTGCCTGCCCCAAACCCTGCTAGGAACGAGTACAGCAAACTGGAAGTTATAGTGCTATCTTTTTCCATTTTCTAATCTTAGTTCTAAATGTTCCGAACGGAGCAACCGTGTTAACATGTATAAACTTGTATACTTCCCAGACCGCTGTTTTGGTTGCTTCATCGGCCCACTTTCTCATATGTGGCTCGAATAACTCTTCGTCGCTTAATGAGTCAATCATTTCATAAATCGAATTAATATTCTCTCTCAGCATATCTTTCAACTCCTGCAACGACAGATAAGCATATGTATCTGTAAACCATTGATATAATTCGCCAAGCTGATTCCACTTGAAATCATCCGAAGGAGTCTTGACATGAAGACCATTTCTTTCGTCTGATTCCCATTTAAGAACAAGAGTTGTCCAGCCAACCTGGTAAGCAAGATTTTCTGCTGGAGTTCTGTCAACTTCCTCAACTCTCTTATCTTTTAATGATTCCGGAATAATATCAAATTCTGAAATGTACTTTGCAAAACTTTTATTTATCTCGTTCTTAAGTTCATCTTTATTCTCGTATGTTCTCACTAGTCTATCTCCTCAAATTTCGATTTGTTGAACTAAGCCGAGTATATCATACTCTCCAATGAAAGAACACCCCGATATAGTGAAATTTTGCCGTTTTCCTGCGTACGTGTGTACACACTCCACAGGAATTCTAAGGGGCCTGCCCCTTAGCACACGGACTTTGGAACAAAGTCTAGTGTGTTACACATTGTCAGAGGTGTACAGGCTCCCGGTACGCACGTACGCAGCGATTACCCCCAAACGCGCCATATAGGGGGACGATCAAGTTCGCACAAAGCGACCTTGATCCCGCAAAACAAAAGGCAGGATACCATCACCACGATGATACCCTGCCTCTGTTCGTTTCTGTTTACCGTTCCGAGTACGAACTGAATGCTGGAGCAATATAAAACCACCAGAAAGGTGCCTGTCCCCTTTGTGGTGGTTTTGGTAGGTTAGGCGAGGAGCGTGTGGCCGTAGGTGTTGGCAGCCTTGATGGCGGCGGCGAACTTTTCGTCGGTGAAGGGCTCGGGGTTTCCCTGCTTCCACTCGTTGGTGGTGTGCGCGTACTCGCACAGGGCGGGGATATCGGACTCGGAAAGCCCGACCTGCTCAAGCGTCACGGGCAGTCCCATCTGCTTGTTAAAGGCTGAGTAGCGCTCAAGGTTCTCGGTATCGCCCGTGTAGGCAAACAGCACCAGCACGCCCAGGCTCACGACCTCGCCATGCAGGTAGGTGCCCTCGCGCGGAATGCTGCAGGTGGCGTTGTAGAACGCGTGCGCCACGCTCGAGTTGTAGTAGTAATCGTTTTGGTTGGTCAGGTTGGAGACGTAGCCCGTGTTGACCACGATATCGAGCGCGATCTGCTTGACGGCTTCGGTCGACAGGTTCTGGCGAACGTCCTCAAGACCCTGCACGCCATAGGTAAACAGCGGCTCGGAGCAGGTGTGTGCGAGCGCCAGGCCAAGACCTGCGGTGTGCTCCAGGTTGCCGGCGCTCGTGGCGTACTCGACCTCGGGCTGCTTGGACAGGGCATCGCCCACGCCCGCCCAGAAGTACTCCGCCGGAGCCTCGGCGATGATCTTGGGGTTGATGAAGATGTGCGCGGGGCGGTTGGGGTACGAATAGCCCTCGAGCGAGCCGTCGTCGTTGTAGACAACGGCAATGGCGGTCGCGGCCGAGCAGTTGGAGCAGATCGTCGGTACCGTAAAGACGATCTTCTTGAGCTCGATGGCCGCCGTCTTGACGGTATCGAGCGCCTTGCCGCCGCCGCAGGCAATGAGCACGTCGGCTTCCTGGCAGGCGGGGGAGTTTACGACCTTGGCGATATTGGCGCGCGTACTGTTGGTGCCGTAGACGCGTGTCTCCAGAATCTCGATGTCGGTGCCCTCCAGTGCCGCTTCGATACTGGGAAGCGCCGCGGCCAGTGCTCGTTTACCGCCGATAATCGCGACCTTGGCCGCTCCGTACTCGTCCAGCGCGCCGGGCAGCTCGTCAAAGCAGTCCTCGCCGACGGTGTAGTCGCTCATTCCAATCGTGCGCATAGCAGCCTTCTTTCGTTCGATAAAGTGCTTACAGGTATTTTGCTCCAAGAGAAGGTCCACGGCCGCAAGAAATTTCGAACGTATAAAACCAGTGTTGAGGGTTTTTCGCCGGTGCGGAACGTGCTAGCATACTCCGCATAAGCGTTGATGGGGACGAGTAGTCGGCCGTCCGTGTGCTACAGAGAACGGGGAGCGCTGAGAACCCGTGCATGCGACCGATGAAAATCACCCCGGAGCTGCGGTCCCAACGGACGCGCCGTACAGGCACGTCTTAGTAGACATCGCCGAGATGGTCGTCGATACAGGCCAGCCGAGTAACGGATGCGAGCGCGCTGTAATGCGGGTGAGGGCATCTAAGCTGGGTGGTTAAGCGAAGAGCTTTTGCGGGCGTGCAGCCCGTTTGTGGCGCTTCGTCCCAGCTTGTAGGGACGGGCGCTTTTGTGGTGCCCAGAGGGCGTGCGCGCCCACGACATGAAAGGGGTACCGTGGCAAACGAGTACAAGCAGACGATGAATCTGCCCAAGACCGGTTTTCCCATGCGTGCCGGTCTTTCCAAGTCCGAGCCCAAGCGACTCAAGGACTGGCAGGACAACAAGGTCTACGAGCAGGTTCTGAAGAAGAACGAGGGTCACAAGAAGTTCGTGCTGCACGACGGCCCTCCGTACGCCAACGGTCCGATCCACATCGGCCACGCCATGAATAAGATCTCCAAGGACATGATCAACCGCTACTGGATGATGCAGGGCTATGAGGTCCCTTATGTCCCCGGTTGGGACTGCCACGGCCAGCCGATCGAGCACAAGGTCGAGGAGAAGCTCGGCACCGAGAAGTTCAACCAGACCCCCACGGCTAAGATCCGTGAGCTCTGCAACAAGTTCGCTGTCGAGAACATCGAGCTGCAGAAGGCCGGCTTCCGTCGTCTGGGCGTGCTCGGCGACTGGGACAACCCCTATCTTACGCTCTATCACCAGCATGACGCTGCCGACATCGAGGTCTTTAAGGCCATGTTCGACAAGGGCATGATCTATCGTGGCCACAAGCCGGTTCACTGGTGCAAGCACTGCCACACCGCGCTGGCCGAGGCCGAGATCGAGTACTCCGACGAGACGAGCCCCTCCATTTTCGTCCGCTTTGAGATGACCTCCAAGCCCGCCGGCCTCGAGGGCTTCGATGGCCCGGTCGACTTTATCATCTGGACGACCACGCCGTGGACCATTCCCTCCGACCAGGCCGTTTCCCTTAAGCCCGGCGCCGCCTATGTCGCCGTTGAGCACGATGGTCGTGCCGAGGTCATGCTCGAGGACCTGGCTCCCAAGTGCTGCGAGGAGTTTGGCTGGGAGTACACCCCGGTTATGGTCGACGGCAAGCCCTACGTGGTTCCCGCCGAGACCTTCCACCACATCCACTACAAGCAGCCGATCTTTGACGGTGTTGAGGGCGTGGCGCTGCTGGCCGATTACGTCGGTGTCGATGACGGTACCGGTATCGTCCACAACTCGCCCGGCCACGGCGTCGACGACTACTTTGCCTGCCTCAAGGAGGGCATCACCGACATCTGCATGCCGGTCGATGACGACGGCAAGTTTTACACCGGCGAGGAGTTTGGCACCGGCGGCCCCTTCAGCGGTATGGATACCGATGAGGCCAACCCGCACATTATCGAGTTCCTGCGCGAGCGCGGCACCCTGGTCCTTGAGAAGAAGATCACGCACAGCTATCCGCACTGCTGGCGCTGCAAGCACCCGGTGCTCTTCCGTGCTACCGACCAGTGGTTCGTCTCGATGGACAAGACTGGCTTGCGCGAGCAGGCTGGCAAAGAGGTCCGCCAGAACGTCAAGTGGTATCCGGCCCACGCCGCCAACCGCATTGGCGCCATGGTCGAGCAGCGTCCCGACTGGTGCATCAGCCGTCAGCGCAACTGGGGTGTGCCTATCCCCAGCTACACCTGCGCCGACTGCGGCGAGAAGGTCATGAACGACGCCACGCTCGACGCCGTCATCAAGCTCTTCCACGAGAAGGGCTCCGACGCCTGGTTCACCGACGCTCCTGAGAGCTATCTGGGCGAGGCCTGCGTCTGCCCCAAGTGCGGTGGCCATCACCTCAAGGCTGATAAGGACATCCTTGACGTGTGGTGGGACTCCGGCGTGTCTTGGAAGGCCGTCTGCGAGTACCGTCCCGAGCTGGAGTACCCGGCGGACGTCTACCTCGAGGGCTCTGACCAGCACCGCGGTTGGTTCCAGAGCTCACTGCTCACCTCGGTGGGCGCCAACGGCCACGCTCCGTACAAGGCGGTCGTCTCGCAGGGCTTCACCCTCGACGGCCAGGGCCGTAAGATGTCTAAGTCACTCGGCAACGTCATCGACCCCAACAAGGTCTGCGACGAGATGGGTGCCGACATCATCCGTCTGTGGGTCGCCTCCGTCGATACCAGCTCCGACGTCTCCATCGACCACGAGATTCTCGCTCGTACGTCCGATGCCTACCGTCGTTTCCGCAACACGCTGCG
Organism: uncultured Collinsella sp.; assembly: GCA_905197595.1. Classification (GTDB taxonomy): domain Bacteria; phylum Actinomycetota; class Coriobacteriia; order Coriobacteriales; family Coriobacteriaceae; genus Collinsella. The sequence goes on along the minus strand of CAJJZM010000069.1, from coordinate 5,842 downwards.
CTTCCTGCTCTCCGAGCTCGAGGGTCAGTTTGAGCCCGAGACCGACGGCGTCGCCTTTGCCGACCTGCTGCCGCTCGACAAGCTCATGGTTGCCCGCCTGACTCAGGTCCAGGCCGAGGTTGACGATGCTTATGCCAGCTACGAGTTCCCGCGTGCCTACCGTGCACTCTACGACTTCGTGGTGACTGAGCTTTCCAACGTGTACCTCGACGCCCTGAAGGACCGTCTGTACTGCGAGAAGCCCGGCTCGCTCGAGCGTCGCAGCGCCCAAACCGTGCTGGCCGAGCTCTTCTCGATGCTCATGCGCGACCTGCAGCCGATCCTGTCCTACACGGTCGACGAGGCCATGGCCTATGCGCCCGCCGGCTGCGTCGATCATCAGAAGTACGCCGCGCTGCTCGATTGGTACAAGTCGCCCATCACGATCGACGAGGCCAATGAGTTTGAGGGCGTGCTCGAGGCTTCACTCGAGCTCCGTAGCGCCGTGACCAAGGCCCTTGAGGACGCCCGCTCCGCCGGCACCTTCACCAAGAGCCAGCAGGTCCGCGTCAAGGCGGTCGTTCCCGCCGAGATGTACGCGCTGCTGACCGGCGACAAGGCCGTCGACCTGGCCGAGTTCTACATCGTCTCCGATGTTGAGCTGACCCAGGGCGAGGAGCTCTCCGTTGCCATCGAGGCTGCCGAGGGCGAGTGCTGCGACCGTTGCTGGAACTACCGCACCACCGTCGGCGAGTACAACGGCCACGCTCATATCTGTAAGAGGTGCGCGAACGCACTCTAGTTACGCGGTTTTACCAAACCGCGTAACGGCTCGACGCTGCAAACCCGCCAGAGCGGCAATCTGCCTTTCAGCTTCGGCGGCATGACCAGAAGGTCTATGCCGCCTTGCTTCAAGGCACCTTGCTCGCTCTGGCGGGTTTTCGCTGTTGGTAGCGAATCATCGGCTATTTCGTTGCTGGTCAATATAAGATATTGATTTGCGTTAAACGTAATTCGATGTTTTTGAGGGTAGGGGATTGATTTGGGTCGTTCTGCGGATATGACGCCGCCTTTGCGTTGGCGGTTGGGTGTTGCTGGTAGCGTGGCGTTGGCCGTGCTGCTTGTTGACCAGCTGACCAAGCTTGCGGTTCGTGCCGTCGGCGATGCTCTGCATGTGACTATTATCCCCGGTGTGATCGACTTCCTTTTCGTGCGTAACATCGGTGCTGCCTTTAGCTTGGGCGAGGGACATGGCCTCGCGTTTGCCGTGCTGGCGTTTGTCGTTATCGTTGCGATCGCGGTGTACTTGCTTCGCGCGCCCCAGCTTGCTCGCTTTGAGGTTGTGGGCATGGCTATGGTCGTGGGCGGCGCCATTGGCAATGCGATCGACCGTCTGGCTTTTGGCTTTGTGACCGATTTTATTGCCACCACCTTCATCGACTTCCCCGTCTTCAATGTGGCCGATGTCGGCATTACGGTCGGTGTGGTGCTTGCCCTCATCGGCTACATGTTCTTGAGTCCTGCGGCCCGTGAGGTCGACGCGACCGCCGAACTCAACGCCCGTGACGAGGCCCGCGCTAAGCGCAAGGCCCAGCAGCGTGGGGAGCGTGCCCGCAAGATTCGCGAAAGGAGCGAGCGCTAATGGCCGACATCCATATCCTTGTTGCCGACGATGCCGCTGGTCAGCGTCTTGACGCCTATCTGGGCGCTAATGACGGCTGCCCTACGCGCTCTGCCTGCGCGCATCTGATCGAGGGCGGTGCCGTTGCCGTCAACGGCGAGACATGCCTGTCAAAAAAGTATGCCGTGCGCTCCGGCGACCGTATTTCGGTCGATTTGCCCGAGCCGCACGATCCCACCGATGTGATTCCCGAGGCCATTCCCCTCGATATCCGCTACGAGGACGACTACCTCATCGTGCTCTCCAAGCAGCGCGGTCTGGTGTGCCATCCCGCCCATGGCCACGAGAGCGGCACCCTTGCGAACGCCTTGGTCTATCACTGTGGCATTGACCATCTGGGCACCGTGCAGGGCGAGGACCGCCCCGGCATCGTGCATCGCCTGGATCGTGACACCTCGGGCCTTATGCTCGCGGCAAAAGACGACGACACCCAGCGCGCGCTTCAGAATCTCATCCGCACGCGCACGCTCGACCGCCGCTACATTACGCTCGTCCACGGCCACATTGCCATGGACGAGGGCACCATTAACACCGGCATTGCCCGTTCTACGCGCGACCGTGTCAAGATGGCGGTTTCGGACGATCCTTTCGCGCGCCAGGCCATTACGACCTTTAGGGTCCTCGAGCGCTTCGATTCCACGCGTTTTGACGATGGCTATACGCTCGTCGAGTGCCACCTGTTTACGGGTCGCACGCATCAGATTCGCGTGCACATGCGCCATATCAACCACGCCTGCGTGGGCGATCCGCTCTACGGTAAGTGCGATGCGCGTGCCGACCAGGGTTTGACCAGGCAATTCCTCCATTCCTGGCGTGTGGCGTTCGATCATCCCGTGACGGTGGAGCGCATTGAGTGCCGCGATGAGCTGCCGTGGGATCTCGCCGCCGTTCTGGATGACCTAGCCCCGCGCTCGCTCGGCCGCACTGCCGCCGGCGACGAAATCGTTCCGCAGCTCGGTCTGCTCGAACCCTAACCAGTATTAGGTGGTTTCTTGAACTCGGTTAGCCTACGGTAAGATATACGGTTGTTTACGTAACGCGTTCTCGGGAGCCTGCATGCTCGCCTTTTTACAAACTAACACGCCCATCGTGATCTTTAATCAGATTGTGGTTACGCTACTCACGGTCTGCTTTCTGTACCAGGTGGTCTTCTTTGTCATTGGCGCTCTTCGTGGCGAGGTCGCGCCTCCCAAGGCCAAAAAACTCCACCGCTATGCCTTCTTTATCGCGGCGCATAACGAGGAGGCCGTGATCGCCAATCTCGTACGCTCTATTAAGGATCAGGACTATCCGTCCGAGCTCATCGAGGTCTTCGTGGTCGCCGATGCTTGCACCGACAACACGGCGCAGCTCGCGCGCGAGGCCGGTGCCATTGTTTACGAGCGCAATGACCTGGCCCGCAAGGGCAAGAGCTGGGTCATGGACTTTGGTTTCGATCGCATTCTCAACGAGTATCCCGACACGTTTGAGGGCTACTTTATCTTCGATGCCGACAATGTTATCTCCCGCGATTACGTCTCCAAGATGAATGATGCCTTTGACCAGGGCTTTCATGTGGTCACGAGCTATCGTAACTCCAAGAACTTCGGCAGTTCGTGGATTTCCTCTGCCAACGCCACCTGGTATTTGCGTGAGGCCCGCTTCCTCAACAACGCGCGTAATATCTGCAAGACGTCCTGCGCCGTCTCGGGCTCGGGCTACCTTATCTCCGCCAGTGTTATCGAGGGCATGCACGGCTGGCAGTTCCATACACTGACCGAGGACATCCAGTTCACCACGTTCTGCGCCATTCACGGCATCCGCATCGGTTATGCGCCGGCGGAGTTCTTTGACGAGCAGCCGGTGACGTTTAAGGCGTCCTGGAAACAGCGCATGCGCTGGACCAAGGGCTTCTACCAGGTCTTTTTTACCTACGGCAAGCATCTGGTCAAGTCGACGTTCCGCTATCATCGCTTTGCCGCATATGACATGTTTATGACCATCGCTCCGGGCATGCTGCTGTCCCTGATCTCCATGCTCGCCAATGCGACGTTCCTGATCGTGGGTGGCCTTTCGCATGGTTTCTTGGCTACCGAGGTCGAGATGCAGGCTTGTGCCGCCTCGCTTATCATGACGTTCGTGATGATGTACCAGACCTTCTTTATCCTGGCGCTGCTCACGACCATCTTTGAGTACAAGCACATTCATTGCGCTCAAAAGTGGCGCCTGGTGACCAACCTGTTTACCTTCCCGATCTTTATGTTCAGCTATATCCCCATCACGGTTGCCGCGCTGTTCCTGAAGGTCGACTGGGTCCCGACGCAACACGCCGTCAACGTTACCCTCGACGAGGTCATGCAAGGCGCCAAATAACCACCACCAAAACCACCACAAAGGTGCCTGCACCTTTGTGGTGGTTTTTGCTTTTGAGTGACTGCCCAAGGAGGTTTTTAATGGTCTATATCCCGTTTTGGATTTGTATCTTTGCCGGCGCGGTGATTGATGCCCGTGAGCGGCGGTTTCCCAATGAGCTTGCCGGCGTGTGTGCGGTGGCGGCGCTTGCAGGCGTTTGGCTCGACAGAGGTGTTAACACGGCGCTTGACCACGCCGGTCTTGCGGTCATCGTCTACCTTGCCCTTGTGCTCACTGAGTCGCTCTGGCGTCGTGTTCGCCAAGCCCCCGGCATCGGCATGGGGGATGCCAAGGCGCTTTTCGCGCTTTGCACGCTCGACCCTCTGGGTGGCATCGTGGCATTTGCCGCCGCGCTCCTGGTCCTTGCCCTCTCCTGCCTCATCACAAAATCGCGTTCCTTGCCATTGCTCCCGTTTTTGGTGCCGATTTTTGCCATAATCGAGGTTGTGGGCTGCACTTTGTAACCGATTGCGCATCCTTCTTAAGGAGCATGCCATGGCAACTAATCAAGAAACGGCCGTCATTAAGGCGCGCATGGACCGTATTCCCTCGGCGTTGTCGCCCGAACTTTTCGAGCGCATTGCCACCGATCGTGCTTCGGGCTATGTTAACCCGTATCGTTGCAACGACGATCAGGTCATTCGTCGTATTGATCGCGCCGCCGACAAAGGCACGCTTATGCGTCCGGCGTTTATGCGCGATACCGAAAAGATTCTTCATCTTCCTGCGTACACGCGTTATGCAGGCAAAACGCAGGTCTTTAGCTTTCGCAGCAACGACGACCTGTCGCGGCGCGGCCTTCATGTGCAGCTCGTCTCGCGCATTGCCCGCGATATCGGCCGTGCCCTGGGCCTCAACTGCGATTTGATCGAGGCGATTGGCCTGGGCCACGATTTGGGCCACACGCCCTTTGGCCATGCCGGCGAGCGTTTCCTCAACGATATCTATCACGAGCGTACGGGTCGTTATTTTTTCCATAACGTGCAGTCCGTCCGCGTGCTCGACGCGCTGTACGGCCGCAACGTGTCGCTCCAGACGCTCGACGGCGTGCTGTGCCATAACGGCGAGTACGAGCAGCGTGTCTTTGAACTCTCGGACATGGCGTCGTTTGACCAGTTCGACCGTACCGTCGAGGACTGCATTGCCACGGGCTATGGCGCGATCGAGCACCTGCGCCCCATGACCCTCGAGGGCTGTGTGGTGCGTATCTCGGATATCCTCGCCTACGTTGGGCGCGATCGACAAGACGCCATTGCGGCAGGCCTTCTGTCGCCCGACGCTTTTGACGACGGTCGGGGCGGGGCTTACAACAGCTGGATCCTCACGCACGCTTCTATCGATATCGTTGAGTATAGCTACGGCAAACCGCGTATCGAGATGAGCGAGGACCTGTTTGAGGAGATCCGCCGGGCGAAGCGCGAGAACTACGAGAAGATCTATAGCAAGGGCGGTATCGAAGGCGATTCTGAGGCAGAGTTGCGTGAGGCCTTCGAAAAGCTCTACGACCGTTGCCTGCAGGATCTAAATAAAGGCGACGAGTTCTCTTACATCTTTAAGCATCATGTTTCGCGCATTGAGCAGCAGCTTTCCTACTACGATCGCACCTATGCCTGGCAGGACGACAAGGATCAGGCCGTCGTCGATTACATCGCAAGCATGACGGACGGTTATTTCTGCGAGCTGACGAGCAAGGACGTTGTCCGTCATCCGCTGGTGCAGAAGATTGTACAGGCTTACGATGACTATGAGAAGAAACAGAAGCCGGCAAGACGCACCACACGCCGCAGTGAG